>DASWID010000124.1 GCA_036397855.1 Thermodesulfobacteriota bacterium
TAGGAGCATAGGATTTACGTAATTTCCCTCCTGCTAACAGCAGTTTCCCCCATCCACGCAGCATCTATAATCCTCGTTCACCTCTCTCGTAGGATCGGTAATAATAAACATCCGTTCATAGGGAGGTTTGGCGAGTTTCTCCGCCGTATCTGTGCAGATTTCGACGGCTTCATTTCGAGGGAACAAATGTCCTTCCTCATCAGCAATTGCCTTAAGTGGTCCCAGATAAATTGCCCTCTGACCGATGTAGACACACCCTGCGCTCTTCTCAAATTTATAGCCCCTTACTGTGATCGAATAAAACCTGTGGTTTTCAACGTTTTTCCAGTAAATCTTGTTGAGAAGCTGTAGCCCATAGAATCCTGCTTGTTCGAGGTGTGAAAGAAACTGTTCCTCTGTTAAAGCGCCGGCGATACATTCACCCAAGAGATGGTCGTTCGTTACAATATGTTCCGGGACCTCTTTTTCCGAGACGATGTCGGATACGACAATTCTCCCGTGATTTCTGAGGATGCGCCACATCTCCGAAAACACCCTCTTCTTATCGGGCGAGAGGTTGATCACGCAATTCGATGTGATTAAATCCACCGTCTTGTTTTCAACAGGTATTTTTTCCAAGAACCCTCTTTTAAATTCTACGACGTCGTACCCGAGATTTTTTGTAACGGTGGATTTACATTCATTTGCGACCCCCAGCATCTGATCCGTCATATCAATGCCGATTACCTTCCCATTTTTGCCAACCTTTTTTGCAGCGATAAAGCAATCGATTCCGGCACCGGACCCGAGATCAACAACGGTCTCGCCGGGCTTTACATCCGCAATGCTGATCGGGCTTCCACACCCGTAGAATCTCTCAATGACATCATTCGGTATATGACTGATGTCTCCTGTAGGATAGCTTGTTGGGCAGCATAGCTCCTTTTGAGGTTCCTCCGCCGCTTTTCCATAGAATTCTCTAACGACTTCACGTGATTTATCAATATCAAACGTCAGTACACAATTTGAATGGGATAACTCAATATGGAAATCAGAGGTACCGCTGGGCTTAGCATTTCGAATCCCATTTCCATTGATTTCATTCATGCCACACGAGACAGCGCCTTCGCCCATCGCCAAAAATACATGGGGCGAGTCAAAACCTGATCTATTGTTATGGTCAATTACCTTTTCTCCTGCAAGCTCCAATAAGGTTGAGACTATCATGTATTCATGAAGGTCGGAGTAGGGATCTGATCCAGCTAAATCCCCCCTGCCAAAAGTGGCTCTATTATAGAAATACGAATGTTCAATATCGCCGCCTCCGCATATGAATTTCAAAAAGCAATCGTTACACTTTGATCTGTTTTGAACAGTTGCACCTCTAAACATCTCAAAAACTTTGCTCTCATTCCAGATCTCTTTGAGTGATTTTTCTTTTATGTTCCCTGAGCTTAATTCCTTTGTATTCGCCAGCGCTGCAGAGGGATAAACGTCGCCATCGGAATAAACGCACAGGCTATCCCAGCATGAATTGCTCAGATCAAACTTTGTGAACTTTCTAGTCATCAACTTTGCCCTTATAGTTTCAAAATTATCAACAGTAATACCAAGCCCATCTGCGGTTTTTTTAACCTTTTTCACCACATCAATCAACTCATATGTGGGAAGAATCAGATCCCTCCCACCATTCATTATCCTTCCCGTCTGATGTACCCATAGTAAATGATGATTTTTTACGCCAAGCGACGCCAGTAGCCTGGTGATTTCGGGCACATCTTTGGCATTATGGGAGTTTACGACCGTAGTTACTGTGGGGCTGAGTCCGGCCTGAACGGCCGCCTTAATTCCTTTTGTAATCTTTTCAAAAGTGCCTTTACCACGGATGGGGTCATTGACCTCGGCATTGGAACCGTCCAAGCTGATCTGTGGTTTTACACGCCCTCGACCGGTTTCCAGGATCAGATCAATGCTGTTCTTTTTATTAAGAAACATTCCGTTAGTCAGTATGATTAACTCAGAATACTCGTCTCGCGTGACATATTCGATCAGCTCGAAGATATCCTTCCTTATGAATGGTTCACCGCCGGTAAAGTAAAACCTTAATACCCCGAACTCCCTGGCTTCATCTATTATGCGTGTTATGTCTTCTGTGGGTAGGCCTTTGCCTTCCCAGGGTCCTGAACTAACCAGGCAATGCGTACATTGGAGATTACAGGAGTTATTGGTATGTATCCAGAGCTCGCTTAGACGGTGGGTTTTCAAATATTCGCCTCGCCCCTTATAAGGTGCTCTCACAACTGGGTTGAAAGATAAGATCTTTTCCCTCAGGGCATCCTTGACGAATGTGTTGACGTGCACCCAGGCTTTGGTAATGCCTAATCCGAATTCCGACGCATATAGCTTTACAATGTCGTTGAAATTTCTCTTACCATCGATGTAGCCATAGATTCTGGCGCCTCGAGAATCTGTGCTTATCCAGTTTGGGCCTTCAGGATCGATCAGAACGTGAAGATTATTTAGATGAATATCTGAGTAGGGTGGGGCGTGCAAAATTGATTTTTCGGATAATTCCATTTTTACTCCTCCGGTATTAATGGCTGCTTTTTTGGTGTGGTAAAAATTATTATGCCACCTTGTTTAAGCTTACTATAAATAGATCAGGATTTCATATAACGTTACTTAGGTCCCTTTTTTGCCGATGAGTAACCCGTCATTTCGCGCATCAGTGAGAATGCGTAGATTATTTTGATATGTTAAGCAGCAAATCAGATTAAATTAAGATGATAAAACGAATACAGAGTTTCGCAAATTCTACTAAATAGCGAAAAAATTGACCGGTTCTTTTCTCCTCCCCATATCAGGGGGAGGATTAAGGTGGGGGTGATTATCCATCTACAATGAAGAAATGTAGAGGAGACCTACAGGTCTCCATACCAACCAAAAAAGTACATATGTTTTTTCTTGTCATTGCGAGACTGACACTTCACATGTGTTCAGTGCAGGCTCAGTCAGTCGAAGCAATCTCCTGCCCAATTGGCAGAGCGTTACCAATAAATTATTTCTATGGAATGTAGCAGATTGCTTCGCCACTCCTTCGACTAGGTTCAGGACAGGCCCTTCGCTAGTGCCCTTCCACATCCTCAGGAGAGGCTCAGGGCTTCGGCTCGCAATGGCACTTAATATCGATGCCCGTTCGGGGAACGGGCCCTACTGTGGTTTGTTAACGTACGTGAAACGAGAATAAAATAAGAACAGACCCCATAACTGCTGAATAAGTAGTGTCTGTTGTCTCGATTTTATTATTGACATAAACTGAAATCAATTATAAACTTCCATTATGGTTTCACTTTGGAATCTTTGTGGAGGGACTTCAAATGGCAACAATGACAATAAAAAACATTCCTGATGATCTGTATAAAAAGCTAAGGCAAAGTGCGGCGGACCACCGTCGAAGCATTAACAGTGAATTTATAGTATGCCTTGAACGGGCGCTCCTAGCTCCGAAGCTTAACATTGCAACCACATTAACGAGAATCCGTAAGCTGCGTAAGAAAACTTCCAATTTCTTGCTTACCGATAAAGAGCTCTCAAAGGCAAAAGGTGAGGGGCGGTTGTGATAGTTGTTGATACCAATGTTATTGCTTTTCTACTAATCGAAGGGGAACACACAGCTCAGGCTGAAGGTGTATTCAAAAAAGACACGGAATGGATCGCTCCATATCTCTGGCGGTCAGAGTTCCGGAGCGTCTTAGCATTCTATGTTCGGAAGAGACGAATTCACTTGGATGATGCAAAAGCACTAATGCAGGAGGCGGAGGTCTTAATGCAGGGAAGGGAATTCGAAGTGGAATCAGCAAGGGTGTTAGAACTGGCTGAAAGCTCTAAATGTTCAGCTTATGACTGCGAGTATGTTACCCTAGCTGAGCAGGTTGGGGTTAAGTTGGTAACATCTGATAAAAAGGTGTTGAATGCTTTCTCCTGGATAGCAATGGAAATGACTTCGTTCTCCACTAAAGAGACTGATCG
>DASWID010000125.1 GCA_036397855.1 Thermodesulfobacteriota bacterium
TACTTAGAGAAATGTGTCTATCTCCTAGAATTTCAACCATATCGTTTAGTGTTGCTAAAACTCTTCTTGGTGATTCGTAGAAAATAAATGCGTGCCTGGCCTCCTGAATTTCTCTGAGAAATTCTCTTCGTTTACTTTTTATTTTTGGAATGAAACCAAAGAAGGTAAAACTCGATGTCGGAAGGCCTGATATACTTATTGCTGCTATTGCAGCGGTAGGCCCTGGGATACTAATCACATCGATTTCATTTTCAGAGGCATCTTTAACGAGTCTAAATCCTGGGTCAGAGATGCCCGGGGTGCCGGCATCAGAAACCAAAGCAATACTCCTGCCGGCTACTAATTGCCTCAGAAGCTCTTCCGCCTTTTCTTTCTCATTGTGCTCGTGATAACTCGTAAGGGGTTTTTTGATCTCATAGTGAGAAAGGAGCGTTCGGGTATTTCTAGTGTCTTCACAGGCGATGAGATCGACTTCTTTCAGAATCCTGATGGCCCTTAGAGATATATCCTCAAGATTCCCAATAGGCGTTGATACAATATAAAGCTTTCCTTTCATTTGCATCCTGCATCATGCATCTTGCATCCTGTATCGTTCTATGGCGGAGGGCGAGGGATTCGAACCCCCAAGTCCTTTCGGACGCCGGTTTTCAAGACCGGTGCATTAGCCGTTCTGCCAGCCCTCCAAATCCTATCAATCTAGGGGAGATTATACATAAATGATCATTGAATTGTAGCGGGGTCGATTTTTTAGTCGTCGGGCGGGCTTGGAAACCCTGCCTATCGAAATGATGATGGTAAAAAAAAGCCAGGGGTTTCGCCCTGGCTTTTTCAAATTCTTGCCTATAAAGATAGAAGGGCTTGGAGCCCTTCTATCTTTTTTATATTTACTTCTGCCCCTTCATCTTTCTCCTGATCGCCCTGAATCCAATCGCTAGTGCTGGAACGAGCGGTATCAGTAAGTTCGCCATCGCGGTACCTAGCTGTATCGGAGCAGCTCCAGCAATTGATGAACAACCATTCTCGTTACCCTGGTTCGCCGATAAACAAATACCTATGTCAAAATCATTGAAGTCTTGACACGTTTGTCCTGCCGGGCAATCAGAATTATCTCGACACCCTATAATACACACATTACTCTCACAAATTTCTCCAAGTGGACAATCTATATCATCTTGGCACTCCGGAGGTGTGGGTGTTGGTGTGGGTGTTGGCGGTGTTGGTGTAGGTGTTGGTGTGGGTGTTGGCGGTGTCGGTGTAGGCGTTGGTGTTGGTGTCGCTGTCGGTGTCGGTGTCGCTGTAGGCGTCGGTGTCGGTGGTTGACAGGCTGCAGCTCCTGAACAATTTGGATCCGCGCAGTCTGTCAATGCATTTATCTGTGGATTGTTATTGATAAGGTCAGCACAGTTATTGAAGGCCACGCCTTCCTGACAGTCGAGCGAGTTGAAGCAGAGGTCGTTGTTACAATCCACCTTGCCCTGAGCATCAGCAGTATCTTGACAGCCTTGATTTATGCATTCGGGCGTGAGCGCACACTCTGGCAACTTACAGTTGTCTGTACAGGGAAATTCCTTGAACTCAAGTGCCCCTATGTCTGCTGCAAACTGCTGATTACATCCAATAAATGCACATTCATGAGGAGTCATTTCCTTGTCTCTATCTACTCCTGCGTTTGTCGCCATGTCAACAGCGGGAGAAAAGGGAGTTCTCAGATGATAATTTCTCGCACCAGGATTCACAAAGAGAGGATCAGCGCCGAATTTATTGTTAACATTCGTTTGAAATATACATCCCTGGCCTATAAAAAGGTCCGAGGGAGGTATAAACACGTTTGTATTGTTAAAGTTTATCGTAGGACCGACAATGCAATTTTCCAGGTTTAAATTAGCCCCAAGAACACCACACCAAATGTCTCTACCTTCAAGACCAAGCAGATTTATCGGCTGTACGAGCGTGGGGGCATCATTGAATCTGATAATTGAGTTAAGGAGAGTAATGTTAGATGGTATAATGGCAACAAATACGCCTCCACCCTGTCCATCGGCAGAGTTATCAGCAATGGTTGCATGATTTACCAAAACATCGGCTCCATCCGTAACACAAATCCCACCTCCATTGGCCGATAGGGGATCGCCGAACGCTATATTCTGAGCAACGCAAACATTCTGAAATTGAGCGTCTGTAATTAATCCAGGTAATAATCCCTTACCGATATTTATTCCCCCGCCGCCGCATGGAAGATCCGTTAATGCATCTATTTCAGCTTCATTGCCAAGTATATCACTATCCTCAACGGTAATCTTACCACCACATCCAGGAAGTAGGCCAGCAAGGCATCTATTTCCCACGTTGATCCCTCCTCCGGGATTAAATGCCTTATTGTCGTTGATTCGCGCCCTCCTTATATCCCCCAGGGCTAACTCAGTTACGTTGTCGAGATTATCAAACGAGATCCCTCCGCCACTTCCAACTGAGATATTTTCTGTAACGTCAAAATCGAGGCCGTCAAGGAATCCCCCATGACCAATGAAAATCCCCCCACCAGATCCTTGAGAAAGCACTCCGGGATTCCCACTATTCGCATTATTGTTGCTAATCACGGTCCTTGCAGCACCCACCAGTTTGTCCATAGGATTTCCGGGAAATCCTATGGTAACCCGACAGTCGGTAGCGTACACACCTCCCCCTCTACCGGTACCGAGTAGATTCGAACCAGCATTGGCGACATTGCCATTTATGACTGTTGGGAAAATAGTACCCGTTCCATCAAATATCCCATCACCCGTAGGTTTGAGAATAAGATCTGATTCACCCCTGCACGCAAGACCACCTCCATCGCCTTCATTAGCCTTGTTTTCAAGCAAGAAATCAGACTCCATTGTCAGTATCGAGTCGTCGGTAGCAAAACAGCCACCACCACTATCATCGGCTATGTTCTGCGATAAGACATTCCCATAAAACGTAACTACACTTGCTTTCGTATAACAACCGCCACCATCTCCACTGCCGTCTGTCCCGGCAAGATTGTGAAAAATAGTGTTTCTGACAACCTGAAGTGATGAGTCCTTGCTATTAATACCTCCGCCATTGTCCTCGGCCTGATTATCCTTAACTAAAGTGTCAACCATGAACACCTCTCCAAAATCGTCCATAAACACCCTAACGATTTGTATGCCGCCGCCGTCATATGCATGATTTCCCTGGAGCTGTGAGTTCATGATGTTGAGCGTTGAATCTACGACAAAAAGGCCTCCCCCATCTCCACTGCCCCCGCCTCCAAATTCTACTATTTCGTTATTTCTAATATCGCAGTTGTCTATCTGACCATCTGACTCTAAGATCAGACCACCAGCACCACCTATACTCTGAGTTAGAGCGGTATCCGTAAATGAAGCGTCGTTATTCTCGACAACGCATCTATCGAATTGAGTGCTGCCTACTAATTCGCATTCAGTACAATCACACCAGGCAAAACCCCCGCCAGATCCAGGCACCGCCCTGCACGAGTTGATGTCGAGGTCGATCCCGGTGAATCCGCCCGTTCGGGTTACGAGTAGACAACCTCCGGCGATTATAGTATCACCATTGCCATTGTCATCTACACATAAGTCTCCGTCCGACTGGGCATTTCCAAGATGTAAAATTAAACTGTCCAACGTTATGTTCGCCGAATCCTCGATGATTACGGCTCGAGTGTTAGTGTCTCCGGCCACGAAAGTTAGATTAGACGGAGACCTTGAACCGTTTGCAAAATTACTGCCTGGAAGAAAGCCGCCAATGACAGACAGGTTGCTAAAACTGCCTATGCCAAATGGCCCGTAGCCGCCCGCCTCGACCCTGATCTGGTCTCCATTAGCGGATGGCACTCCATTAATTGCGAATTCTATCTCTCGACACGGCGACATTGGATTAGTACATGGGTCGTTTGCATCGCTGCCGGAAGCTGATACAAACTTCGTCCCAGGGACAGCACCAGCAAACGATTCGGAAGCAAACAGCACAAATACAAAAAATATAAGAAAGATAATAGATAAAGGAACGAACCTACTGATATTTGATTCTGATTTTAACATCCTGCATCCTCCTTCAGAGTTTTTTCAGTTATCTCACCCTCAACTGTGGACAAAGCTCACAGATTACTTCACATTTTAAACCTATTTTGAGACCTTTGTCAATACCTTTTTTGTTTTTTGTCATTTAAAGTTTGGACGTGAGCAGCCTATGAATTAAAGGTGTTCACTTTGAAAATCTAGCCAACACACCTTTTTAATTCCAATAATCCATACGAGAAATCGAAAGGGAAAATTTTCTCTTTTATAACGCCGAGAGAGGAGTATGGAAATCTTTCAATTAGCATTGTTCTTTTCTTCATTTAGTAGCTCTTCGACATGATTTCTCAGATTATTGTAGTTTCTTGCGCCTATGACATTGGCCGCTTGCAGCTTATTGTCGTTTCTGGTCTTACCGATAAGTAGAGAAGGAACCGTGCCGATTCCGTTTTCTACTCCTGCCTTCTTCTCCCCGAGGATTTGAGATTCATATGTCTTCTCACTGACGCATTTTTTAAAATCGCCTAATTCTAATCCTGAGTCCTCAGCATACGCTATGATCTTGTCCATATTCAGATTCTCTGGATTTGTGAATACAAACTCCTGGAACTCCCAGTATTTCCCTTGTTCTCCTGCACACCTAACGGCATTGGCAGCAGGGATTGCCATGCCGTGGGTTTCCCTTGGAAAATTCCTATAAATGTACCTAACCTTACCAGCGCTTATATAATCATTATCAAGCTTAGGTAACACTTCATTGTGAAAATGTCTGCAAAAAAGCGACTGGTAGTCACAATACTCAATCAGTGTAATGGGTGCATTCTTATCCCCCTTCGCGTAATCAGTTTGCTCGTCAATAGTGATCATCTTCGATCTTAAGGGTACTCCAGGCACGCCAATCGTAGGTCTCTTTTTCAACTCCTCAACAGAAGATGACAATTTCTCATTTTCAATTCTCATTTGTGACAACTCTTCCCCGAGGTTTGAAATTCTCAGGTAAGCTCCGATGGCGAGAATTAAACTTAGAAGAGCCAGAACCAGGGTAAGGATAAATAGATTTCTCATGATAGAAATGCTATTTTATATACAATTCATCTCAATTGTCAACAAGAACAAAGTCTTAGCCCGATACACGGTTCTTAAAACAGGGGCGAAGCCATATGAAGGAAATGTCATTTGGGTAAAGACCTCACCTCTTTGGTCGCGGTACGGTAACTCTCAGCCCTTCCGATGTCCATTACCTCGCGCTACGCTTCCGGTTGACCATCAAGCCGCCGGTCGAGCGGGGTTAGAAAACCCCGCCTATCGTTTCTGCTAAAACCAACAACCCTATCACACTGAGTAGTGAGCCTTGAGCTTAGTCGAAAGGTCGAACTATCGAAGTGTGACTCGACGTATTGACTATCCTCTGGTTGTGGCCTTTCGAAAATATCATGCTGCCAATTCGAAGATTCTCTTTATATGATTCTTGGGTATTTCAATAGGCTCTATTCTATCGTCTATATTCTCTCTCCACCGTTTAAACTCATATCCGTAGACCGCACATCTTAGCAGCGATCTAATGTGTTTATGCATAACAATAAGTATTGTTTCGTTTGGATAAGAGAGGGCTATGTCTTTAATAGTTTTTACTATTCTTTTCTGGGCCGATTGTATCGTCTCAGTTCCATCGGGTATTGGCACAGACGTGGGGTCTTCTTCAAACCATTTTTTGAAATTAGAGTCATATAATAATTCTTGAATCTGTTTCCCATTCCAACTTCCATGATCGATTTCCTTAAGGCCAGGATTTATATGAAGCGGTATTCCAAGATGATCTGCGTAGGTTTTGGCCGTTTCGTATGCTCTTTTCAATGGACTGCTAATGATCCTCTGTATGCCTAAACTCTCAATTAGGGGTAGGTTAGCGTACGCTTCGTCTCGTCCCTCTTTGCACAAAGGTATATTGGATGTTCCGACGAGCCGCTTTTCCAAGTTCCATTGTGTTTTACAATGACGCGCTAGGTAGATTCTTGGAGGGTGTTCGAGGGTATACATTTGTAGTTAATTAGTGATACGATTTATCAACTAAGCTAACTCAAGATAATCAATGAAGTTTAATATCTTAAGGGCCTACAATAAAGGCTATTAGAATTATAATAAAATCTTTTATTACTGAGCGCTTCCAAACTTATATTTTGACTCTTTAAGCTGAGGGAGAAATCGTCCGCCAAGCATAATTGAACCCTGTTTTGTGCCTTCTGTTAATCTCGATATCAAATACTCCGTGTTTGGTCCTAAGATGTTTACACCATGATCAGATTCTACTAAACAGAGTAATTTCATCTCTGATCCGTTCTGGTTTGCGAGCTCATAAACACAAGAATAGTTTAAAAGTGCAGCTTCCACAGTTCCACAAGGCATGGATGGGTTAGTCTCACCTGCGTGATATTCGTTTTGTTTGAACCACGCTGGGTCCGGATATCCATGAAAGTGAAGGATCGGCATACCTTCCTTAATCATGTCATGGGCATAAAGTGCTGCTGAAAGTGCCTGTGCAAGGATTACATATGTATCAAAAGATGGTCTGATATCCCTTCTATTAAGATCAATGCCAACAGGTGTTTGTAGAAACAGCTTCCCCTTCACTAATCCTATTCTTACAATATCTGAGTTTGGATCTAAATTTGTCTTATCACTTCCCGATCTTGATGTTAAAATCCAAATATCAGGAACCTGTTGATAAATGAGTTTCTCTCTCATAACAGTTTTTATGAATAATCTACCGATTTCGTTTTGCCTAACTATTTCGCCGTTCACTCCGTCCAGTTTCGATAATTTTTCCCATTCTTCAAACGTTAATTCTTTGGCACCTTCGTATTTGGGTGCTTCTGCAATTGCTATAAATCCATAAGATACGCCTGTTCTCCCCTCAAAGATCTTTTGGACTACGTCCCTATGAGATAGTCTGGTAATTTTGTCACTGAAACTTGAACCCTGAGGGAATAAGTCGGTATGTTTTAAGTTTCTTCCCAAATTGGCTAATTGAAGCGCATACTCAGATTTTCCCGGGTCGAATTCACCTTTTATAAAGCGATTGAGCACTGGAGGCTTAATTGGCGCGTAAATTTTGGGAATAAATGAATTCAACATGAATTCATCAAGTTGCGCGACAGAAAATGTGGAATCTGAGAGATTCATATTTATAATTGAGATTCTTTCTTCTGAAACACCAATAACGACTTCTGACATTGTTCTAATTATATTCTGTAATCCGATGCTTATCTTTCTCTCGTATGGCGTGTTTGTATCCGCAAACTCGTCGTTTAACGGCATTAGGGTTACGACCTGAGTATTGAAAGGATCCTGAACGTGCTTTTTTGTAAGGTCGTCAGCCCATGCACTGGCCTTTATAATTTCGGTTACTGACTTATTAGGAGAACGCAAAAGGTAATATATTGTTTCCGCAAGATTACTGAATAATTTTCTTGTCTTTGAATAAGGCCTATCAACATCAATAACCGCATTAATATTTCTTTTGATCTTTCTTATTCTTAAGATTTTTGAAATGAGGCCATCTGGCTCAATGTCGGATGCCTTGTTCCACTGTATTACATGGACACCGCTTTGAGTAAGCTTCTCGTATAATTTGTATCGAAAGTCAATGATCGTCTTGTTTGCGTAACCCTTAGGAAGAGGTCTAAAAGTAACTCTGACCTTTTCGGCCATCTGTTTCGGATCGCGAGGATCTACCAGATCCTTTTGGACAGGCATCCCTGCCAAACTTATTATCGTTTCCAGGTCCAGATCCGCCAATTCGGCCATTCTAAATTATCCTCCAAAACATCACCTGCATGAACATAACTATCTCTCCAATAATTTTGAGAAAAGCTTAAACTGTATAACTGTAAACTATTTTTTTTACATCATCAACTTATGCTAAAATTTTTAATATTTCTCACTTGGCAAAAAATACATTAGGGGGCTGTGAATTAAATAAATCTTTTGGATTGTGGTTAAGTTGTGCTCAGTTATAAATTGCAAAAGCTAAGACGCGATTCGCATCGTGTCATATTCACCCAAGCCTTTCATCATTAAATCTCGAACAAGACTCTCAAGCTCTTCTCTCCCAGCTTTACCTTGGGGCAGACTTTTTACATCTATGGCAGGAAAAATTTTCATTGACATCGTACCGGGTTTTATCGACAGGGAACCTTTGGGCATAATTTCGTATCCACCTGATATCACCACTGGTACAACAGGTATCCGAGCGAGCAAAGCTATTATAAACCCACCTTTTTGGAATGGAAGGAGCTTTCCATCGGGGCTTCTTGTTCCCTCGGGAGCTAATATCACAGGGGGTCCGTTTCTGATTTGTTTTGCGATATTTTTAACTTGTTCCGTATCCCTCTTCGATCCATCTCGTGCGACAAAATATTGACCTGTAAGTTTTGATACCCAACCAACGAAGGGAATCTTTGCCACATCATCCTTCATGATTGCTCTCCACTCTATAGGCAGAAACCCGCAATAGAAGGGAATATCAATTGCGCTTTGGTGATTGTACATGATTACACAGGGCTCATCAGGAATGTTATCAAGACCTTCGATCCTAACCTTGATCCCGCATCCTCTAATAAGACAATATCCCCACGGTCTGGTTGCGTACTTTATCACGTGCTTTGGGGCTATTATGGACAGAATTACACCGAAACTACCTATTATAACGGTTACTAGAAAGACCACGATCCAGCAGTATATTGTTGTAATTAATCGATATGCTTTCATCAGGTATTTATTGGAAAGTAACTACGATCCAGGTGGGTTTGTCAAGATTTTTACTGCAATTAATCTTTATTTTATGGTATTGTGAAGTAACAATTTTTTATAGTAAAATCGAATAAAATTCTTATTGACAAAGATTAGTCTAACTGATGATCGTAATTGAAAAACAATTGAGAATTCTCACCTGTAATCTTTTCTACTCAATTTCAATCTATGGATAAACTTGGACATTCTAATTTTGAACCGCCTTCCTCCATAAATTATTACATATTGATTTTCATTATATTTTTAACTTTCGGTTGTGCGCAGGGCTTTCCAGAGTTAAATCCCTCTAAGGAGACATCAACCGCTCCAGGCGCAGTGTGGAGGCCTCACACCGGAGAATATTCTGAGTTTTTCCCGACTGAGGAATTGGCTGGAGTGCCGTCTGAATTAGGAGAATATATTAATGAGTTGACACTTTCCCAATTAGTTGATGTTGCTCTTGTGAACAATCCGACTACTATACAGGCATGGGAGCGAGCAAAAGCTGCTGCGGCTGCTTGGGCGGTGGCACGTGGGATATATTATCCGCAGATCGACGGCTCTGCAGAATATGCCTATAATAAAGGTGGAGGCGAGGCTAAGGGTCTGAATAGATACAAAGAGCAATATGGACACGTCGGTGCCACGCTGAACTATCTCCTCCTGGATTTCGGTGGTCGAAGTGCTCAGTCCCAGGCTGCACGTCAAGCACTATATAATGCAAACTGGAATCATAATCAGGCGATACAGGATGTGCTGTTGAATGTAGCTTCGGCGTACTATAAGTATATTGGTAACAAGGCTCAGACTCGCGCTGATGAAGTGTCTTTGGAGGAAGCCAAGATTAGTTTAGAAGCTGCAGAGCTTCGGCTTGAGGCAGGCGTGGGGACGCTTCCTGATGTATTGCAGGCTAAGGCGACAATGGCGCAGGTGCAATTTGATCTTGTGGCCGATAGGGGTGCAGTGGAAACGTCTCGCGGAACGCTGGCAACTGCGGTTGGTTGGTCTGCGGACACGGAATTTGATGTCGCTGATGAGCCTTCGGAGCTGCCGCTCAAGGCTCTACAGCAAAACGTAGAGGATTTGATTGTCACCGCAAAGAAGAACCGCCCTGAATTTGCAGCAGTTGAAGCTTTTGTCTCACAAAGGGAAGCAGAGCTTCGTGAGGCACAATCTAATCGGTTTCCGCAGCTGTTTGCCGTTGGACAGATCGCAAGATGGTGGGTTCGTCCTGACGGTCTCTCAAGTGATTATTTTACCAACTACTTAGTCGGTCTTCAGCTTCAGATCCCGATCTTCCAAGGATTTGCTCTAGTTAATGCAGTTCGCGAAGCACGCGCGAATTTAAAGGCTGCTCAAGCTGCCTTGCTTGTCGAGGAACAGGTGGTGATACAAGATGTCTGGAATGCATACTATAACTTCCGAACAGCCGCCCAACAGCTAGAGGCGAGCGAAGTACTCGTGGCCAGCGCTAAAGAGTCTTACGATGCATCTCTTGCACGCTTCCGCTCTGGGGTAGGGGATATTGTGGAACTACTGAATGCTCAAACCTTGCTGGCTGAGGCGCGGGCAGAAAAGGTTCAGTCTAGAACAAGCCTGTTTACTTTTTATGCAGAGCTAATACATGCAATAGGGGCAGAAATACCTTCGATAAATAATGGTATTACTAACGCCGATCCTAAGAGTGGTCCTGGAATTGAAAATGAGTAAAAACTCTTTATCGTTTAAATACTATGGCCTAAATTTAATCTTCATATCAATTTGTTCTATGATCCTGTTTTCCTGCGATAGAAGAAAAGATTCGGGCGCTCCCCCTGCTACCGTCGTAACAGTGGCAGAGGCTATGAAGGAACCATTCCCGTTTACCTTAGCTATTTTGGTAATACCCAGTCGGTAAGACTCGGTAGGTATTAGTGTGCTTTTTACTTTTTAATTAGGTTCATTCCGTTTCCAGGAGGTCATGACCTCTTGGGGCTTCAATTAATGTAAATGTGTATATCAAAGCAATCAGTTTTGATCTTATTCCAACTGAGTTGTCTAATATTGACAATGACATTTAAGTCCAGCGCTGACGATCCTCCGGATCGGAATCTTAACAATAATAGTAAGTTAGCAAACTTCCTCGACTCCTGGTCAAAAGAGGATTATTTTACAGGAAATTGGGGAGGGTTAAGAGAGAAACTCAGTGATATGGGTGTTAATTTTTATGGATATTACGAAACTGACATTCTGGGAAATCCACTTGGCGGAATTAGAAAAGGCGTACAATATTCAGGTGTTTTAGATGTATTTTTGGATTTGGATTTTGGAAAATTACTTCATATTAGTGGGTTGAAATTCCGGATTTCTGGCGCCTGGTCATCTGGTCGTAGCCTTTCTGCAAGAGATATTGGAAATTTTTTTGACGTTTCTAACGCTTTCAGTGGTAATGCGATAAGGCTCTATCAGCTTTATATCGAACAATCGCTGTTTCGGGACAAGCTAAATATTGCAGTTGGTAGGATTGGTACAGGTGATGAATTCATGACTTCCCCACTTTTCAACAATTTCGTTAGCCTGGCCTTTAATCAAAACCCTATCAGCATTTTTTTCAACATACCATCTTTCACCGTAGATCCATTCTCGACTTTAGGGGTCAGGATAAAGGCCTCTCCAGATAAGAGATTTTATACGATGATCGGAGCTTACAATTCAAGTCCCGCCGCTCTGAGGGACAGTGTTCGTGGACTGGATTTTGGATTTGAGAAGGGTGCCTTGTTAATAGGTGAGCTAGGTTATCTACCTAACCAAGAAGGGGATTCAAAAGGTCTTCCCGGCACTTACAAGATTGGGGGTTATTATGATACTGGCGGGTTTGATGATCTGTCCAATGCTGATGATGAGTTGAGGGGAAACTATGGTTTATATTTACTCATGGAGCAGATGGTTTATCGGGAAGGAGGACCCGAGAGCCAACAAGGGTTAACACCTTTTGCAACTGTTACCTTTGCTCCTAAGTCGGAAATAAATACCTTTCGATTTTTTTTCTCTACGGGGTCCGTATACAGAGGACTTTTTCCTGGACGTGATGACGATAATACATCATTCGGTCTTGCCTACGGAAAGTTCAGTAAGAAACTAAGAAACCAAGGCTTTGAAATGGCGTTCGAGTTGACACACATGTTTGTCGTGACACCCTGGTTGAGCATTCAGCCTGACCTTCAATTTATCGTTCATCCTGCCGGAACGGGAGATATCCCAAACGCTTTTGTTCTAGGAATCGAGTTGATTATTGATTTATAGAGCATATAAATGGGGTCATTGCTTGACTTTGTACTTTCTAAGCAATTTTAGGAGTTTTAGGTCGGTTTTGTCCATTCTCTCAATCTCTCCCTGTATCTTTGAAACCCTAGTCGTCGATATGCCAAATTCCTCTGCCACAGCCTTGAGCTCCAGATTCGCTATCCTCCTCAACAAATAGACGGCAGCTTTATATGCCCTAGCATCTCTTCGATCCATTATTTCATCTAATGAAACAAAATATTCGCTTCCCACTGTGTTAAGTACCTCAATTTTCGTCGGTCTCGTCGGTACTGTCTGTGTTATTGGCACATTATTTATACTTTCCTTATTAATTCGACCATCCATATCCTCCAAAAATCCCTTACGCCCCAACCAGATTTGTCCCTTTATCTTCTCCCATGGGCTTGGCCCACCAATTCCGTCCAATACGAAGAGTCTGTATTGAGCGCGCGCCTCTGTTTCATCATGACTAAATAGCTCCAGAACCCCCTTTGTATCCAACCACCTCGGCCCCGCTCTCAGACCAACTGTACTATTAAAGCTGCTCCATTCCCATTGCTCAGGCTGATCAACAATACCAGCCCTTACGGGATTCAAAACTACATATCTGCAAAGTTCCAGTAAATAACCCTCACGTTCAACGATTAGGCTCTTGTATCTGCCCTGAAATAAATGGCCATGTCGCCCATGTTTCCTATTAAACATCTGGGAATAAACGGCATTAAGTCGTCTCATTCCAGAGACTAAATTGCCCTCGGGTGTCTCGATAACTAGATGGTAATGATTGTCCATTATACAATAGGCATAACATTTCCATCTTTTCTGTTCTATCTCCTTGCCGGTTAGATCAAGAAAATCCCTTCGATCCTCCTCGTCTAAGAATATCTCCTGCTTGTTATTCCCGCGTGAAGTAATATGATATAGAGCACCTGGAAACTCTAGTCTCAATTGTCTTGCCATAATAATATGAAAGTATACACCCAGTACAAAGTCAAGCAATGACCCCATATGCCTAATATTGAAATCGATATTCTCCTGTGTGATAATGACAGATTATTTACATCCCTGACGCAATTTTATGGAGGAAATTTAGATGGCGATCAATAAAGATGGCATATTGAAGGGGCAACGAGCACTGGTGACCGGATCTAGCTCTGGCATAGGAAGGGAGGTAGCAATAGAGCTGGCTAAGGCTGGAGCATCTGTGGTTATCAACTATAGAGCCGGTGGTGATAGGGCCCGGCAGGTGGTTCAAGAGATAGTGGATGCCGGAGGAGAAGCTATAGACCTGCAGGCTGATGTGAGTAAAGAGGATGAGGTCCAGAGTATGTTCAAGGAGATGGTTGATGCTTATGGAAGCATCGATATACTGGTTAACAACGCAGGTATGCAAAGAGATGCTGCGTTTCAAGAAATGACACTTGAGCAATGGTACGCGGTGATATCGGTAGATTTAACGGGTCAGTTCCTATGTTCCAGGGAAGCTGTTAGAGAGTTTTTAAGAAGAGGGATAGTCCCAGAACTGTCCAGCGCAATGGGGAAGATCATATGTATGTCCTCTGTGCATGATTCCATACCATGGGCTGGGCATGCAAATTA
The DNA here is from genome assembly GCA_036397855.1 of Thermodesulfobacteriota bacterium. Lineage (NCBI taxonomy): Bacteria > Pseudomonadati > Thermodesulfobacteriota > Thermodesulfobacteriota bacterium. The sequence continues at coordinate 13,716 of DASWID010000125.1, forward strand.
TGCCGCATCTAAGGGGGGAGTCAGTATGCTCATGAAAACCCTTGCCCAAGAGCTTGCCCCCAATCGTATCCGTGTAAATGCCATCTCTCCTGGCGCTATAAAGACTGATATAAATAAATCGGTATGGGATACTCCAGAGGGCATGAAGGGGTTGCTAGAGTTGGTTCCATATGGTCGTATTGGAGAAGTTTCCGATATTGCTAAGGCTGCGGTTTGGCTGGCTTCTGATGATTCTGACTATGTAACAGGGGCCACAATTTACGTGGACGGTGGTATGATGCTTTACCCTAGTTTTAGGACAGGCGGTTAGTTTATGAGACAATGATATTCAATCAGTATATATAAGCTGAAGATAGAAATTCTAATTGATAAAAATGAGTAAGAAAATTGAGAAACTCGAAGCCGTTCTGGCTCTAAGGGCAGATGCAATTGTTGGTGAGTCACCTGTATGGAGTACTAGTGAGAATTTGTTGTATTGGGTTGACATCACAAGAGGAGTGATTCACCGTTATAATCCAAAAAATGGTCTCGATGAGAAATTTAGAGTTCCTCAACCGGTCTCTGCGCTAGCGTTGAGGGAAAGGGGAGGGTTGGTGTTGGCTTTAAGGGATGGGTTTGCATTTTTTGATCCCCTGAGCGGAGAATTAGAGATCATTAACGATCCTGAGGAGAACCTTCCAGACAACCGATTCAACGATGCTAAATGCGATCCTCAGGGTAGGTTTTGGGGTGGGACTATGTCGAATACACACTGGAACGAACCTTCCGGGAGTCTTTATCGCCTTGATCCCGACCTTAATGTTACGAAGATGAGGAGCGAGGTTGTTTGTTCCAATGGCATGGGTTGGAGTCCAGATGGCAAAACAATGTATCACACGGAGAGCTTTCGCTACGCTATTTATGCTTTTGATTTCGACCCATCTACTGGTGATATTTCTAACCGTAGGGTGTTCGCGACCGTCGATCAGAAAAGCGGGGCATTCCCGGATGGGTTGACTGTTGATGAGAATGGTTTTGTTTGGAGTGTCCATAATGTGGTGGGTAAGGTGGTGCGCTACAGTCCTGAAGGCATGATCGTCTCAGAGATCGAAGTTCCAGTGCCCCGACCGTGCGGTTGTACTTTCGGCGGAGAGGATCATAATAGGCTTTACATAACAACAGCGAGAGAGACCTTAACTGATGAAACGCTTAGAGAGATACCACTCTGTGGAAGTGTTTTTGTGGTTGAACCGGGGGTTAGAGGGTTTCCTGAGCCGCTCTTTAAAGGTTAAAAGAATAATGACGGAAGAATTTTCAATCCCAGGTAATGAGTGGTTAAAATTCTCATCGATTATACTGGGATTTCTACTGATGTCGACCATAGTATTATGGTCCTGAAGTTAAGTGCTAACTGAAGAGATTATTGATGTCATCTATTGAAGCAGGTGGTAGTTTTGCAACCCACATGTTTTCTTCGACATGGTTCATTCTACTCATACCTACGAGCGCTGACGTAATTCCAGGAGTCGAGCGGACAAATTGAATCGCCCTCTGCGCATCGGTATCTAAGTCCCTTAAGTGTTTCACGATAAAGTCGGGAAGTTTTTCGGTTAGTTGTCTTTGTAACAGAGATGAACTTGCGATAACCGTCACACCTAACCTGCGGGCTGACTCAATCACAGTAAGCATCTCTCCGTCCAGACTCTGATTTCTCAATATTAATGGTTCCGGCATTGCTAGGTTAAATGGAAGTTGTATCACTTTAAAGTGATGTTCTTTGCCAGCGATCTTTTCAGCTAAATCAACCAACTCCGGCAGGGATAAAGAGCTATCATATTTTGCTTCCTGTCTATAACCGTTCCATGTGGCAGTACCATACATCCTAATTTTTCCGTCCGAGACTTTCTTTTCTAAGAGTTCAAAAACACTAGCTATGCATTTATTGAATTCTTCCCTGGAAAGTTCTCGTAGTTGTTCTTCGGGATTATGCAGATAATAAATATCTATTGATTCAAGGCCTAAATTTTCAAGGCTGGTTTCAAGCTGATTGTCGATGTATTTTGTGGTCATACAATGCATTCCGGATACCATATCATCAAGGGTAGCAATTCCCGGTTCTAAAAAGTTTTCATCAAAGTACTTTCGCATGTCTGAGGGGGGTTCGGAGTCGAAGGGAATATAGCCACCTTTTGTTGCAACAATTAGCTCGTCCCTATTAAAATTCCCCTCGTTAAATACAGTTTCAAGGGCAGACCCTATTGCACGCTCACTCCTTTGGAATCTGTAATTTATTGCGGTGTCGATGTGATTACAACCCAGACCTATTGCATGTGTTAATGCGTTTTGATAACTGATGTCAGTTGCATCATCATGGTTTCCAAGGTACGAGCCAAAACCAATGGATGAGATCCATAGATCCTGAATCTTCCTAAAGTGGTCGTGGCTGACCCGGTCTCCTAACTTTTCCCTATAGCGAAGAGTCCCTTCTTTTGTGGCGTATTTTTTCATTTTGTCTATTTCATAAAAGTTACGAATCTACATGAATTATCAAGGCTTTATTCAATTGAAGGAGATACGAGAGTATTAATTCTGCATCACCAAACTAACATTACCCTTTTACAATTCTATGAGAATTCGTAACGACGAACCAATGCTCTCTGGATTAGTTTCTTAATCCAGTAATATCGCCATGAGATAAAGTGACTATTTAAGTTACTTTGCTCTTAAGGTAGATTAACCTGAGAATCCAGTATGGGTTTTCCCAGCGAGGAACTTGCCTAAACTCTACTTAGTTAACCTTACTTACGTTGCTGGCTTGGAGTCCCTTGGGGCCTTGAATCACTTCAAACTGAACAACATCACCTTCAACTAGGGACTTGAAGCCAGACGACTCAATTGCGCTGTAATGAACGAAAACGTCATCACCGCCGTCCTGCTCTATGAATCCATAGCCTTTGGATTCGTTGAACCACTTTACTTTACCTTTATGCAAAAGTCTATCTCCTTAAAAAAAATTTAACAAAAAAATACATTTGTTTATAACTTTGTCAAATTTCAGGTCTCTTAGGAGCAAATATGTCCTTGTATTTCTATTGACATATAAACTTCGACTATATAGCCTAATTACCAATTAGAAGTTTTTTTAAGATCTTGATCTGAGGAGGTATTTACATTATGGCACAGGAAAGGCCTGGAGCTGTGAAGATGAAGGGGAATCCTGTTACTTTATTGGGTCCAGAAATAAAGGTTGGTGACAAGGCTCCGGATTTCAATGCGATTGAAGCCTTGGGTTCTCCCCCAGTCACATTGGGTAGTCTGAAGGGAAAGGTAAAGGTATTTAATGTAGTCGTGTCTGTTGACACACCTGTTTGTGATGTTCAAACAAAACGTTTCAATCAAGAGGCGGCAAGCCTTCCCGGTGATGTGGAAATTCTTACAGTCAGCATGGATCTTCCATTTGCGCAGAAGCGTTATTGCGGGGCAGCAGGAATTGATAAGGTGAGGATGATTTCCGATTATCGCGATGCAAATTTTGGGGAGGCTTATGGAGTATTGATTAAGGAAAACCGGCTTCTAGCTAGAGCCGTCTTTGTAGTAGATAAGAACGATACGGTTCAGTATGCTGAATATGTAGATGAAGTAACACACGAGCCAAACTATGACGGGGCACTTGCCGCGATAAAGAAGGTTGCTTAAGAATCAATTATCATTCGTCAAGGTGGAGCCCTGCATCAAAGGGCTCTATCGATCCTGTTCCAAATGTGAGATTATTCTTCAGAGTTTTTAATTAATTGATTTTTGATGTATCATTAGAAGAGATAAATAGTGTATACAAAGGAGAGAATGTCATGGGGCTTGGAGATATGTTGTCAAAGATATTTAATAGCGAGGGTATTAAAGAACCAAAATCTAGGGAATGGGACAATTCCGTACCCCCAGTTGAGAATATCGACGATAAGAAGGGTGGGTCCCCAGAAGGAATAGTTTTAAAAGACAGACCTGTCGTCGATCATGAGGGAAATCTGAGTTCGCCGTCGACTGCAAACGAAGGTGGATCCGTGACCGAATCTGGAGGGGCTAAGAGGGATTCGACCAATGAGGGTTCGACTCCTGCCGAAGTTACTGAGGAAAACGTCTTAGAGGTACTGAGCGGTGTATACGACCCAGAGATTCCTATAGATATCGTGAACCTGGGCCTTATATATGGTGTCGATATAGAAGACGGAAATGTTCATATAAAAATGACTATGACTGCTCCCGGATGTCCGTCTTCTGCAGAAATTGCTGCGGAGTCAAGGATTCTTATTGAAGAGCTGCCCGGAGTGAAATCGGCTACTATTGAGATTGTTTGGGATCCGCCATGGGACCCGAGCAGGATGAGTGAGGACGCAAGGCAGAGTATGGGTCTTTGATTCTGCATGAAGCTTGTCAAATTGGTATCTTTAACTTTTTAACATTATCCAATCAGTTATATATTCCGTAGTGAAAGTTAGAATGATGCATGATTCACGATACATGATTCATGATGAAAAACGGAAGTAGAGAGTTTAATCGTGCATCTTGAATCCTATATCCTGCATCCGTATCGTAAACTGTGTATCGGTTTCTAAGCGCAATTTAGCGTTTGTTGCTCACTGGTTGTAATCTCTCAAAATGTCCAATCTTCCCAAAGGAATCTTTGTTACTGGAACAGATACCGGTGTTGGTAAGACTGTGGTGTCGGCGACAATCGCCTGGACACTGCAGCAATCTGGTAAAAGGGTTGCAGCGATGAAGCCAATCCAAACAGGCGCAGGGGAAGATGGACTATTGGATATTGAGTTTATTCAAAAGGTTATGGGGACTAACTATCCACTCGAAGCCGTTTGTCCGTACAGATTTCCAATGCCACTCGCACCTCTGGCTGCCTCCAATTTAGCGGGAGAACGAATAGACATTGAAAGAATCAAGTCGGCTTATTTTGATCTAAGCTCACGGCACGAGATAGTGATTGTTGAAGGAGCCGGCGGTTTACTTGTTCCTATAACAGAGACCTATTTCATGTCTGATTTAGCACATGATTTAGAGCTTGGTCTCATAATCGTAATTAGGCCGGGCCTTGGAACTTTGAACCACACTCTCCTTACCCTTGAGTATGCGAGATCGCATGGCTTGAATATACTTGGATTTGTCATCAATAACTTTCCTGATAGTCCTAATCTAGCAGAACGAATGAATCCAGAGTTATTGCTTAAACTTACAGGGGAGAAGATTCTGGGTGTAATCCATCATGATCATGAGATCAGCATAGAAAGGGGGAATGTAGGTAATCTCATCGAGACATCGGGAACCACATTAACACACGATCTTGGGGGAACATTCTTGGTAGAGGATTTTATCTCAAGGCTTTGATCTTTTCTCTATTAGATTACGTAAAAATCAATAAGCCATGGGCAATCGTCCAGGTGTCTTAAAAAGCATTTAATAGTGATAAACTCGAAAACCGCCTGCTGCAAACATGTTGTCCGAATTTTTTTGTGTTTAGGTCAATATCTCGCATATACTTACCACCTTGCATTGATTTCCTCTTGAAAAAACTTGACAGAATATGTCGATGTGATATACATACTATCCGTTTGTTTAATTCTAGCTGTAAACTCTCCATCGAAAACGTTTCAGAATTAAGGCAAACAGATGAAAAAATGGCTCAATTTTACATCCGTTCCTATACTTGCAGTTATCATCCTGCTAATGTTTCACCTTTATTCTGCCGAGAGCAGGGTTAAAGGGCCGTCTCAACCAATCTTTTTTAGTCACAAAATCCATGCCGGAGATAACGAGATCCCTTGCCAGTACTGTCATAGCTATGTTGAAATTTCAACTATTCCCGGCATTCCTTCAGATCAAAAGTGCATTGGATGCCACCTTTTTATCATAGGTAAGGATGAGGATTATAAGTATGATGGTGGATCGATTAATATCAAAAATGAGATCGAGAAGGTAAAGGGTTACTGGGATCGAAATGAACCAATCCCATGGGTAAAAGTCACTTTTGTGCCAGACTTTGTTCATTTTAATCATAAACGCCATGTACGCCGTGAAATAGAATGTAAGGTTTGTCATGGTGAGGTTCAAACAATGGATGTAGTTTATCAGGTGCAAAAGTTTAGCATGGGGTTCTGCGTCACCTGTCATCAGGAAAAAGCTAGGGACGCTCAGGAATTGACTATGCTTAAGGATTGTTTGACCTGTCATTATTAATTTGGAGACGAAATGCCTGAGAAGAAAGAGGGTGGTATTAACGGTATCAAAAGAAGGGATTTTCTAAAAATAATTGGAGTTGCGGGAGGAACTGCGGCCGCTACCGGTTGCTCTTCTGACCCGGTCGAACAGTTAATCCCGTTTGTTATTCCTCCATATGGCATAATTCCAGGTGTTCCCAATTGGTATGCTACAACCTGCAGAGAATGCCCAGCTGGTTGTGGGACCCTTGTCAAAAATCGTGAAGGAAGGGCTATTAAGGTAGAAGGTAATCCCAAGAGCACCGTCAGTTACGGTAAAACATGTGCAAGAGGTCAAGCTGCTCTTCAGGGGCTTTACAATCCTGACCGTATCCGTTCTCCCCTTGTAAAGACCTCTTCCGGCAAGCTACAACCCTTGGGGTGGGAGCAAGCTGAAAAGGTTTTATTAGATAAAATTCAAGAGCTGCTTGATCAGGGCAAGGCTCACAAGATAGTTATTATTACTAACAATGTCACGGGTACTCTTAACGATCTCATAGATGAATGGATGAATGCACTTGGCGGGGGTAAACATATAGTTTATGAAACCTTTGCACACGAACCTATTAAAGAAGCAAATAAGATTACCTTCGGGGTCGATAGTATTCCATCCTACGAGATTGAGAGAGCAAAGTACCTGCTTTCGTTTGGCTCAGACTTCATTGAGACATGGCTTTCACCCGTAGAGTTTGCCAATAAGTTTAGTCAGATGCACAGCTACAAAGATAAAAGCAAAAGTATGGGCAAGTTTGTTCAAATTGAACCGAGATCCTCGATTACAGCATCGAGTGCAGATCAATGGGTGGCCATTAGACCAGGTACTGAGGGATTTCTTGCCCTGGGGATTACAAATTTGATCTTAGATAGTGGCAGGGCCTCGATAGCAAGTGGAGAAGCCGCTAGGCTTAAAAATCTCGTCGGTTCCTACACACTTGATAAAGTTTCTACAATTTGTGATATACCGAAAGATACCATAGTTGAAATTGCAAAAGATTTTGTTGAGTTAAGTCCTAGTCTTGCGATCGGAGGAGGGGCTGCATACACAACTACTAATGCTACACAGACCCTTTCTGCAATAAATATCCTGAACTATGTTGCGGGCAACATCGGTGATACGGTTAACTTTGGAGATACGCTTACCATCGCAAATTCAAATTCATTTAGTGAGATTACATCTCTCGTGGAATCGATGAAGAACGGAGATGTTGAACTTCTTTTTATTTATAATGTTAATCCTGTATTTACGTTACCTGAGGTTTTGAAATTCGAAGAAGCAATAATGAAGGTGCCCTTCGTCGCGAGCTTCTCGAGCTTTATGGATGAAACGACAGAGCATGCCAGTATTATCCTTCCTGACAACACACCACTTGAAAGCTGGGGTGATTACATTCCAAAGGGAAGTGTTTATGGATTGATTCAGCCAACAATGAGTGCCGTTTTTAATACTAAATCCACCGGAGACGCGATTATATCTATCACGAAAAAAATCAATGGACTTGAGAATCAATTCACTGCTAATAACCTCTATGAATACCTGCTAGAGTCGTGGAGGAAGATTCATTCGAGGATTGCTTCACAAAAGGATTTTGAAACATTCTGGGTTGAATCGGTAGAGAATGGGGGGGTTTTTAGGGAACTTCCTCCATTACAAGTCCAACTAACCAATGAGGCTTATAGTATCGATTTCTCGGACCTTCAGCCAGAGATAAAAGGTGATGGCGAATTGTATTTTATACCTTTCCCATCATATAGATATTATGATGGCAGGGGGGCAAATAAGCCTTGGTTACAGGAGCTTCCAGATGCCCTGACGACCGCAGTGTGGGATTCATGGGTTGAAATCCACCCCGATACTGCCGGTAAAATCGGGATAAGGGAGGGTGACTTTGTCTCAATTGAATCAAAATACGGTAGCATTGAAACGCAAGCATATATATATAAAGGTATCAGGCCCGATACAATTGCGGTTCCACTCGGCTTAGGTCACAAGAGCTATGGAAGATACGCAAAAGACAGGGGTGTGAGTCCAGTCAAGATCCTGCCTGCAGCTATAGATAAGAGCTCTGGGGGATTTGCATGGCTTACCACCAAGGTAAATGTATCTAACACTGGAAAAAGGGAACAATTAGTAATGACACAATACACAACGGCTCAGCATGACCGCAATATAGCATTGGCCACCACCCTACCCGAGCTAAGAGGAAATGGCGGGGAGAATCATCAACAAGAGGATGACAATGTTGATCTGTATCCGCCCCGGAAATATCTAACCCACCGCTGGGGAATGTCAATCGATTTATCGAAGTGTACTGGTTGTGGGGCATGTGTTACCGCCTGTTACGCGGAGAATAATGTGCCCTTTGTCGGGAAGGAACAGGTTGCGAGAAGGCGTGAAATGTCTTGGATCAGGATTGAAAGGCATTATGAGGAAAAAGATACCAGTCACGGGTTCAATACTAGATTCATACCGATGCTATGTCAGCAATGTGGTAACGCACCATGTGAGCCGGTATGCCCAGTGTATGCTACCTACCATAACCCTGAAGGGTTGAATGCGATGATATACAATCGTTGCGTGGGTACCAGGTACTGCTCGAATAACTGTCCTTATTCTGTAAGGAGGTTTAATTTTTTTACTTACCAATGGCCACAGCCACTTAACTGGCAACTTAACCCGGATGTCACCGTTCGCACAAAGGGGGTTATGGAGAAGTGCACTTTTTGTGTCCAGAGGATTAAATACGTGCAAAATATTGCTAAGGATGAGAATAGGGATGTCAGGGATGGTGAGATAACGCCGGCATGTGCACAGGCTTGTCCTACCGAAGCGATCGTTTTTGGTGATCTTAAAGATGAAAATAGTAAGGTAGCCCAACTCTCAAATGAGGGGAGGGGTTATAAAGTGTTGTCGAATCTAAATACACAACCATCGATAACATATCTAAAAAAGGTTTACTGGGATAAAGCATAATGAGCCAAGATTCAACATTGACTTATTCGAAGGTAAATGAAGACGTAATCAGGATGCTTGATAAACCTACCTTTAAGTGGGTTGCTTTGTTTCTTCCTACATTGGCGTGCGTTGGATTCGGACTATTCTGCTTTCTTTACCAGGTCTATACTGGCTTGGGAGTTGCCGGGTACAGACATCCGGTATTTTGGGGAGTCTATATAACCAATTTTGTATTTTGGGTTGGGATCGCACATTCTGGAACCCTTATATCTGCGATCCTCTATCTATTCCGGGCGAGATTCAGGATGTCAATTTATCGAATAGCAGAGGCGATGACAGTTTTTGCGGTGCTCACCGCAGGTCTCTTTCCAATCATTCATCTGGGACGTCCCTGGAATTTTTACTGGCTATTTCCATATCCTAATCAGCGTGAAATCTGGATAAATTTTAAGTCTCCTTTGATCTGGGATGTCTTTGCAGTCAGCACCTATTTAACAGTGAGCGCTACTTTCTTTTTTGTCGGCATGATACCGGACATAGCGGCGGTCAGGGATAGGGTAAGAGAAGTTCCCAGAAAAATCATCTATACAATTCTATCTTTGGGATGGAAGGGTTCTAACTGGGAATGGTTACACTACACCAGGGCTTATCTATTTTTTGCGGCCTTTGCTACTCCGCTTGTTCTTTCGGTTCATAGCGTTGTGTCCTGGGACTTCGCAATGGCAAACCTTCCGGGTTGGCATACTACGATCTTTGCCCCATATTTCGTGGCAGGTGCTATTTTTTCTGGTCTTGCTCTTGTAATTTCTCTAGCAGTTCCTATAAGAAAGCTATTTCATCTGGAGGAATATATTACTCTCGATAATTTTGAAGGAATGGCCAAACTTATCATTTTTACGTCGATGATTGTAACTTATGCATATGCTGCGGAATTTTTACTGGCCTGGTACAGTGGGAATCCTGCTGAATGGGGCCAGTTTAAATACAGGGCAACCGGTGATTATGCACTCTTTTACTGGATTATGGTCTTTTGTAATTCTGCTGTTCCAATCGTTCTTTGGTTTAAGGGTGTAAGGAGAAATATTAAGGCCCTGTTTGTAATCTCGATATTCATTAATATTGGAATGTGGTTTGAAAGGTTCAACATAATAGTGATCTCACTTTCACATGGGTTTGAGCCAGGCGCTTGGGGTATTTATAAGCCTACTTGGGTTGAATTGGGAATCACCGTCGGCAGCTTTGCCTGGTTTTTCATGTTCTTCCTAATATTCATAAAAACACTTCCCGCTATTTCTATCGCTGAGATGAAAGAAATACTTCCAATTCCAAGGAAGGAGGCAAAAGCACGATGAAACCCGATCAGGGTGTAGTTGGAATTTATAGCTATTTGGATACAACAATCGAAACTATAAAGAACCTTCGGACAGCTGGTTTTAAGAACTTTCGTGTTTTTTCACCATTCCCTTGTCATGAGTTAGAGGAGGAACTTGATCAACCGGAGAGTATAGTTCGCTTTTTTACTTTGGGTGGTGCCTTGCTTGGCGCTATTTGTGGTTTTTCATTTACCATACTTACTTCTCTCGCTTGGCCATTAAGCGTAAGTGCAAAACCCATCGTGTCCATTCCTCCATACATGATTATTGTTTTCGAGCTTACGGTCTTAATTGGGTCTCTTTCAACTTTATTGGGTCTCCTGATAAATTCCCGATTGAGGCGTAATGTACCAAGGGGAGTTTACGACTCGAGATTCTCAGAGGACAAGTTCGGGATTGTTGTTGCTTGTTATAAACACAATTTGCCCAAAGTTGAAGAAATTATGAAATCATCAGGGGCGGAAGAAATTCGGCTCGAGGGTATATGAAATAGGTTATATGCTATTGGAGGTGATTCTGTTTTGCTTGATGGTTTAAAGATTTATTTTTTACCAATAGTCCTGGTAATGGTTGTTCTTCTGACCGGACGAGCATTTGGTTGGCCCTGGTCGACCGATATGATGTATCAGCCCTCCATTAAACCCTATGAAGAGCCACTTCCCTATCCTGACCTGTCAATTACGAATAAAGGAATAAGGGTGGACCCGATAATCCCAAGAGAAGTGTTTGAAGAAATGACAGTAAATCCGGTTAGCCCGGATAAGGCTTCGCTGGGAAATGGCGAGGTAGTTTTTAAGAATTTCTGTGCACCCTGTCATGGACCGGAGGGGAAGGGTGATGGTCCAGTAATTAAAAAGGGGTTTTATCCCGTCAACCTTACTGCGCCACTTACTCAGGGCAGAACGGATGGCTATATATATGCTTATATCAGGTTTGGTGGCAAGGTGATGATGCCAAGTTATCGTGAAAGCATCGGTGAACAGGATGCATGGAACGTAGTAAATTATGTGAGAAAACTTCAGGGGAAACCGAAATAGCATAGAGGAGAATTTCCTATTAATGGATGATTTAGTAAGAGACGATGTTTTATCCAGGAGGCTTCAAACTCCTAAGTCGGTCATATTGATACTCTTGCTGCTTGTGATCATTGGAATAGCGGCCTTTATATCGCGTATATTGGGCCCAAATCCTGATGGTGCATGGCAGATTTATCTCGTTAATTTCCTGTTTTGGACTGGTGTTGCACAGGCCGGAATAATTTTTTCATGCGCACTTCGTATAACAAATGCAAGGTGGGGGAGGCCACTAATTCGAATTAGCGAAGGTTTTGGTTCATTTATTCCTGTTTCTTTCATCTTATTGATTATCCTGTTTATAGGTAAGGATCATATACTTCCTTATGCAACTGAGCATTATCACCCCCCCAAAGATATTTGGCTTAGCATCCCCTTTGTAATATTGCGGAACGTTGGCGGGTTCTTTATTCTGATTATCCTGAGCTTCTTCTACGTTTACTATTCATTGAGAATGGACCTGGGCGGGATTGGAGATAAACTGCAGGGCATAAGTTCATGGATCGCCTCCGATTGGAAGGGAGACGATGAGAGGGATATGATCTGGCCTAAAATAAAAAAACTGGCCCCCGCAATAGTGCTCGTTTATGCAGGTGTATTTAGCTTTTTTGCGTGGGATCTTATAATGTCCCTTGATCCTGAGTGGTTTAGCACTCTTTTAGGTCCCTTTTACTTTGTTGGAAACTTTGTGGCCGCTATTGGTGGTACCATAATTATTTCTTCATTTGTGAGAAAGTATACGGGTCTTCAGGACTATATTACGAGATTTCAGTATCATGATATGGGGAAACTGCTATTGGGTTTCTCGCTATTCTGGGTTTATCTTTTCTTTTCTCAGTATCTACCAATATGGTATGCGAACATGCCGGAAGAGACAGGATTTGTGTATAAACGCGTCCGGGTTGAGCCATTCTGGAGTTTCGGATGGGTTGTTCTATCCTGTTGTTTTATATTCCCTTTTATAACCCTGTTTTCAAAAACTAGCAAGATTGTTGTACCCATACTCGTGTTCATAGCCTCAGTTTCATTTATCGGCTTTTGGCTGCTTGAGTATATATTAGTAATTCCTTCGTTTACATCTTATATAAATTTCGGATTAATCCAGATTTTAATTACGCTTGCTTTCCTTGCCGGATTCCTTCTAACTTTCCTTTTCTTTGTGAGGGTCTTTCCAATAATCCCGTACGGCGATCCCTATTTTGAAGGGAAGGCGAATACTCATAACCATGGAGGACATTGATGGAAGAGCACGTAGACCAAATCACTCAATTTGTAGTTGCTGTACTATGTCTTGTAATTTTGGGCGCAATATCCACTATTGCAGCAGTCGCCCTGTTTGGCCCCGTAATTGCCCCTTTGATGAACTATCTCCCCGGGTAATTGATAGGTTTTTCCCCGAGAGTGATTAGGATTAAGGGAGATTTGCGGCTAAAGAGTTGTAGAAGTAGAGACGAAAAATTTCGCGTCTCAACATGAATAAAGGAGGTCAAAATGGCAAAAGCTAAATCATCAAAGTCGGTACAAAAAGAAAAGACTTCTAAGAAGAAGGGCTCGTCCCTGAAATTTGAAAACATTCTCTATGAGAAAAAAAATCGCATAGCACGTGTCACGATTAACCGTGCCGAGGTTCGAAATGCACTTAATTCTGCGACTAGAGAGGAGCTTGCAATCGCTATCGAGGATGCCTGGGTGGATGATAATATTGGAGTAATAGTACTCACCGGGGCGGGGGATAAGGCCTTTTCTGCCGGTGGAGATCTGTCCTGGATTGTTGATCCTAAAAAGAAGGTTGACGCAAAGTTCATGCTTGTTCACTACAGGCTTGCGAATGCTATGAGAAATTGCGGAAAGCCTATCATTGCTAGGGTGAATGGTTATTGTGTCGGTGGCGGGAATGAGCTTAACATGCTATGCGACCTGACAATCGCGTCTGAGGATTCAATTTTTGCTCAGGCGGGTCCGTTGGTGGGTAGTGCTCCTATCTGGTATGGATTGCAGCAGCTCCAACATTCCGTTGGTGACAAAAAAGCCAGAGAAATTGTTTATCTATGTAATCGATATTCCGCCAAAGAGGCTATGGAGATGGGTTGGGTCAATACGGTTGTTCCAAAGGAAAAACTTGATGAGGAGGTCAATGCCTGGTGCGAGAGATTGCTTCAGATGAGCAGGCAATCGCTAAGGATCGCAAAGTTTCAGATTAACTTTGCTTCTGATATGGCACATGCTCAAATTACACACGGTCTGGAGCTCGCAAGATTCTTTATGAAGGCTCCCGAGATGGTCGAGGGGGCAAAGGCATTTTTGGAGAAGCGCAAGCCCGATTTTTGGAGTGTGGAATAGAGGTTCAATAACAAAATTCTTAGCCACGAAATCACACATATGTACACCAATTTAATAGGTATCTTGAACCCTGCATTGTGAATGCGCCATCCCGGGTTTTTCATTATTTTATTTGTGTTTATTCGTGATAATCAGTGGCTAAATCTTATGTTGTTGAAAAGGCTGGGATAACCTCCTTGGCAAAAAAGCTAAGTGTATCAGGGTTCATATAGTCTGAAAAGAATATTGTATATTTGCTGATTCCCCTTTTAGCGTTTGCTTCGACCTTCTTTATACATTGATCCGGGGTTCCTATGATTCCAAATTTTTCAATTTCCCCGAAGAAGCCATATCTTTTTTTGGCTATCGGGATTTTTTCTTCTAGCTCCTTTTTATCTTTCGCAATTACGCAAATTGTCTGCTGAGATATCTTAATGCTATTTATGTCTCGACCAATATCCGAGCAGTGTTTCTTCAGTGCAGCAAGCTTTTGATCGATCTCCAGGGCATTGGTTCCGGGGCAGTTCCATTCATCTGCAAGCTCGGCAGCAGCACGAAGTAAATACCTCTCGCCTCCACCGCCAATTATGATAGGGGGGTGGGGTTTTTGGATTGGTTTGGGATTGCAATATGCATCAACGATTTGATAGTGTTTGCCCATGAATGTTGTTTTATCCTCCGTCCACATAGCTTTAATTATCTTTACCGATTCCGACAATTGATCGATTCTTGTGACTGTGTCAGGAAAGTCATAACCGTAGGCTCTGTATTCAGGCTCGAACCAGCCGGCTCCAATTGCAAACTCTAGTCTTCCATTGCTGATAACGTCAAGCGTGGATCCCATCTTTGCAAGAAGCGAAGGCTGTCTAAACGAATTGCACAGTACCAAAGTTCCGATTCTGACTTCTGATGTTACTGTTGAGAGGGCGGACATCATGGTCCACGCCTCATAGATATCCAAATCTATGGCTCCCATTCCAAGAATGTGATCATAGAACCAAATCGAGTGGAAACCAAGCTGATCACACAGCTCAGCGGCCTCTCTAATTTTTGAGAAATCAATTTTCTGCTGTCGGAGCATAACCCCGAAATCAATTTTAGCCATTCTAAGTCACCCTTTCCTTTACGCTAGTTGACGAGACCTTTCACTTTAACAGAGTGATACAGTTCAATCAACATTTCTAGGAAAATGGATCAATATATAAGTTTGACACATTGATGAATATGCATTAATTTTACAGGCTATTGATTCTGACACAGGAGAGAATATGTACAAAAAGGGTCTTTTGAAAAAGGCTTTATCACCTCTTTTTATAATCTTTGATATTCGTCATTTTAAAATCTTGATCGTTTTGTTTTCACTCTCAGTTCTCATGTTTGTCGTGGGCTGTGAAAGAAAAGAATCAGAAAAAGGCGAATTGGAACAGGATGAACAGGAGCAAGCGGAACAAGGTAAACAGGTTCAGGAAGCACAAGGAGAAATTAGCACAAAAACTGTTAGTACTGAGGGAGGTAACCCAATCGTCCTGATGTCTACGTCAATGGGCGATATTAAGATTGAACTCTATCCTGAAAAGGCACCTATCACTGTCGAGAATTTTCTGGGCTATGCAAAAGATGGTTTTTATGATGGAACTATATTTCATCGCGTCATTCCAGGTTTTATGATTCAGGGTGGGGGTTTTACCCCTGATATGAATCAAAAGCCCGCCAAAGATCCTATTAAAAACGAAGCGGATAATGGGCTGAAGAATGACAAGGGTACGATTGCAATGGCGCGTACCAATGTTGTGGAGAGCGCGACTTCACAATTTTTCATAAACCAGGCTAGCAATGATTTTCTGAACCATGGCTCAAGAGACTTTGGTTATGCCGTGTTTGGAAAGGTTGTCGAGGGAATGGATGTTGTCGATAAGATTGCCGCGGCAAGAACGGGTTCAGTGGGGATGTATCAGGATGTCCCCGAAGAGGTAATCGTGATAAAATCTGTAAAGGTTTTAGGACCCGAAGCCCAATAATTATCAATATGAATCCTGTCACTGTCTGTTAAATTATTTTTTAGATTAACAGGTGTCCTCAGGTAATAATCCAGTCAATCATGGCAAAACTTACATATAAGATAGCGGGTGTCAACATCGATGCCGGAAACTCTTTTGTTGAATCAATTAAGCCACTTGCTAAGAAAACATATAAATCCAATGTTATTGGAAAGTTTGGCAATTTTTCGGGATCGTACCTTTTCCCGATAGATAAATATAAGAACCCCGTACTTGTGGCTTCTACTGATGGTGTTGGAACGAAACTCAAAATCGCTATCCTGGCTGGGAAGCTTGATACTATAGGAATTGATCTGGTTGCAATGAATGTGAATGATATAGTTACCAGTGGGGCCGAGCCACTTTTTTTCCTCGATTATCTAGCAACCTCAAAGTTGAATCCTAAAGAAGGGGTCGAGGTTATCAAAGGTATAGTTAAGGGTTGTAGTGAAGCTGGATGTGCTCTTCTTGGTGGTGAGACAGCTGAAATGCCAGGATTCTACAAGGAGAGTGAGTTTGATTTGGCAGGGTTTGCAGTGGGAGTAGTAGAAAGAGATAAAATAATAGACGGTTCAAGGGTAAGACCAGGTGATATTGTAATTGGAATTTCTTCTAGTGGGCTCCATTCAAACGGATATTCGTTAGCAAGAAAGGTTCTCTTCGATAGGAAGAAGTTTAGGTTAACGGATAGACCGGCACCTCTGAAGGATAGTATTGGAGATGAGCTATTAAATCCTACAAGGATTTACGTAAAGGCAATACTCAGCCTTAAGAAGAATTATGAGATTCACGGAATTGCCCATATTACTGGAGGGGGACTGATAGAGAATGTTCCAAGGGTTGTTCCCAAAGACTGTACGGTAGTTATAGATTCCACTCTATGGAAGCTCCCCCCAATTTTTGAGTTGATTAAGGAATTTGGTCGTATAGAAAAAGACGAAATGTTTAGAACCTTTAACTGTGGAATTGGTATGGTACTGGTCGTATTAAAGGAGCAAGCAGGTGGAGTCTTAAAAAAACTCAAAAGGCTCGGAGAAGAATCTATGGTTATTGGCGAGATCAGAAAGTGGCGAAGGGGACAGTCTCTAATCGTAATAACCTAGGATTATATCATTGAATTTCGATGAAAGTATCATCTAATACTCCATCCAAAGCTGTATCTGAATATTGCCCTAATGTTCAATCTTTCCAATTCCCAGCTTTGAGGAAATGGACTAAAAGGAGCCGCAACCCTTATCGCCCTTATGGCTTCGTCGTCTAGACGTGTGAAGCCCGATGAATCTAATAAATTTACATTCTCAAGATATCCATCGCTTCTGATTGTGAATACGAGCAATAACTCTCCCTGTTCACCCCTCATACGAGATGCTTCAGGATAATGCCACACTCCCTCAATTTGTCTTTTTAACTTTAGGAAATATGACAGATACCTGAATTCCGTTGTGTTTAAGTCAACGGTGTCCTCTTTGTTGTATATATCCCTGGCTCCTAGAAAATCCCTAGAGCTCTTTTGCTCGGCTGCATATTGGCTTGGAGAAGAATTAAAGAGCTGTTCTCTTGAAATTTCAGGTTTTTTGTTTTCTTTTAACTCCTTTTCAGGCATCTCTGATTCCTTTAATACCTCTTTAGGAACAGACGCAATCTTGGTCGGTTTCTTTCTGGGCTCTTGCTTTTTTGGTTTCTCTTGTTTTCTCTCTGCCTGTGGTTGCTTGCGCTGCGGTGGCCGCTGCGGCTGGGGTATTTGGGCTGTGCTTCCCCTTTTTGTGAAATCCTCCCTAGTCTTTTCCTCGAGTGCTTCGTGCGATCTTTCAGCTAAACGTTTTAACTCCTTTGGGGGCTTTGTCTCCTTTTCCTTTGGTACGGGCAATTCGGTAATTTCTATGAACTTTGGTTTTTCTTTTAGGGCTTCTGCTTGCTTATCTTGTATGTAGACTTGGGAGAAAACTACAATCAGAAAAATGAGGATATGAAGGAGGATAGATACTATAATGAAAGTTATAGTTAATCTTTTTGTACTCCTCCCCCTTGACCGCTTTTTGTCAACAGAATTCACGCCTTATATAATAACATCCGAATGGCTTGATTTCTATATTTTAAAGATACTATTATCAATTACCTCTAACAGCTCGTAACATAAAATTTATCATGGATAATGATTCAGTTCGAGAAAGTGATTCTCTAAGGAAAACCTTGGGACACTAATCGATGTGAAAAAAATGTTGTAACAGAAGTGCAAGAAACAGGTATTCTCAATCTTCCATCCCAAGTATTTTTAATATCGATTGATTCCAACCAACGGGTCCTATACCATCAGCATAGATTAGATTATCAAGTCTTATTCTTTGATCGTATCTCCCATCGGTTTTCTGCACCAAAATAGGTATATCGACAACCTCAAGCATTGGAAGATCATTTAAGCTGTCTCCCAATCCAACGGTGGTTAGGTCAGGAAATTTCTTTTTAAATATTTTTAGTAATATGTTAATTGCTTTTCCTTTATCGTTCTTACCCATAATGTGATGATAAATAGTACCCTGGGTATAGTTAAATCCCCTTCTAATTATCTCTTCTTTTATGTATTGAACTTCTATATTATTTCCGAATACGATGAAGGGCTCATCGAATTCTCGCATCTTTGATAGCTTCGCTAACTCAGGATCAAGGCCTGTATATTCTGAAATCTCAGAAATTTTCATATCTGAAAAGGACTTGAGTTTTATGCCAGTTTCGTTTCTTATCGAATTTAAGACCTCTACTAATTTCTTGTATTTTGTTCCAAGCACTATGACCTTGTAGTTATTCATATCTGTATCGTATTTAAAGCTGTCGAGACCGTAGTCCGCTGGAACGTAAATCCCACCTCCATTCTCTGAAATGAATGGATCATGGTTATCTGTGTGATCTCTATGTATTTCTATCTCCGGCCTTGTTTTACTCGAGGAAAATATCAGAGGGATATTCCTCAGCTTAATGGTCTTTAAGGCAGTTTTAGCTGCGCCAAAGGAATATGTATTATGGTCTAGCAGGGTTCCGTCTAGGTCCGAGAATATCAGGAATTGTTTACTCATTATCGTCATCAACTGCCTGTCGCAGCAGGTCAAGAATGTCTGGAATAGCAGAGGTTACCCTATTCCAGTTTGGGATTAATGGGGAACCGAGGGGGTCCTCAACGAAACTCTTACTTGCAATCCCTAATCCTTTAACAAAGGTTTCCACGGCTAATGTCTCGTCATGCCTATAAAATAAAAGGTCATTAATTACCGCGTCATCGCTGTATCTCTCCATCGTATCCTGTGCAGTTCTTAAATAAGTTGAGATCAAGGTGCTAAAAAAGCCGTCCGAGAATATCGCCCCCTGCGATGAGAGTGTTCTAAATAGACTTATAGATATATCTATACACATCTTCAACAGGCCTCCTTCAGGGTTATCGGAAGAGAGATTCTGGTGTTTGTGTTCATAATTATCGCACAGGTCAACCTGGCAAATTCTCTTTGGAGACACATTTCTAAATACCTCTGCCAAGACTCCAACCTCCAATCCCCAGTCTGATGGTATTCGGTTTACCCTCGCCAGGTCTACATCCATTGAGAACTCTCCTGCGAGCGGATATCTGTAGCTGTCGAGATATACCAAGAATGGTAAATAGCCGAGAATTTTTTGCAAAGACCGAATAATTGGAGTTATAAATAGCCTGGTTACTCTGCCATACATTCTGTCTGTAACTCTTTGATAATAGCCCTTGCAAAATTCATATCCGAGGTTGGGGTTTGCTACAGGATAGCAGAGCCTTACCAATAATTCCCTGCTATAACTCAGTATATCGCAGTCGTGAAGTGTGATGACCTCACTTGATTCTTCGGCTAATACATACCCATACGCGATCCAGGCTGCCCTCCCTTTACCTGGCACACCTACATAGAGACCATTCTCCTCTAATAGCGTAAATATAGAACTTATTCGATCACCGTCAGTCCAGATTATTTTTGTCTTTTGAGGGAGGACCGAAAAGAAATTCTTTGCATGTTTGAATTCTTCCTCATTAGCATTTCCGAGAGTGACCACTATCTCATTCAGGTAATTTACTTGTGTCAGTTCCTTAATAATATTTTTTAATGCCTTCCCCTGCAATTCAGAATATAAACTGGGGAGAATAAGGGCTATAGGGCTGTGCCTGGAATATTCCTTTAGATCTTCTTCCAGCTTTTCAACATTATCTTTCCTCAGCCTGTGAAGAGTTGAAATTGCTTCAGTCTGATAGAAATCTCCCATGTAACTAACCCCTTGTTTAATTGATTTTTTAAATTATTTAAATCTACGCAGTAAAAGTTTTAATGTAACATAATACGTTAGAAAGAGCCAATTAATCGGTGTAGTCTTTATCCAAGGAGATTATCGAATTCTGGGACTCAAGCAAAAGAATTTTTGGTATGAAGGGTATCCAATTGTTATCAAATCAAATATTTTATAATTATGAAGCCTAGCAAAAGCAGGATGAAAAAGAGTGTGACAAGTAGATTAAAATATTTATCAATAAAGCCTTTGATCTGGTCACCAAAGAGATAGATTAATGCACCCTCTAAGAAAAACCTTGCCGATCTCCCGATAACAGATGCTAAAATTAATATCATTACATTAATCTTGAAAACACCAGCTGTTACTGTAAAAACCTTAAAGGGAATAGGGGTAAGTGCAGCGGCTAGGATTGCGATAAAGGCGTTTTCTTCATATCTTCCGCTAACATATAGAAAAGCATTATGGCTGAAGACATAGGTAAAAAAAAAGTTATCAACAAGTTCCCATAAACCCCATCCGATTAGGTAACCAAATATAGCGCCGAGGACAGACATAATTGAACATATTGCCGCATACCATAATGACCGCTTTGGCTTACCAAGGCAAAGTGCCATGAGGAGTGGGTCAGGAGGGATAGGGAAAAGGGATGCTTCCAAGAATGAAACGAGAGAGAGTGCCGGGACACCATATCTAGTATCCGCCCATTGGAGTACCCAGTTATAGAGCTTCTTAAGCATGTGCTAGGCTTTTAGTTAGGTCTTTGGTCAGGGTTTCGAGAAATTCATAGTCTGTAAGGTCTAATTTTATAGGTGTAACAGATACGAAACCTTGGCTAACCGCAACGAGATCAGAATCCTCAATGCTTAAAAAGCGGAGTTCGTTTCCGCCTATCCAGTAATACTTTCTTCCCCTTGGATCAATCTTTTCCACTATTGGCTCCCCGTACACACGCTTACCCTGTTTAGTTACTTCAATTCCTTTGACGCTGTCTTTCGGGAGATTCGGTATGTTAACATTTAGCAGTGTCCCAAGCGGAAGAGGATTCGTGATGACATATTTTGTTACGGACTGGGCGTAATAGGAGGCAGTGTCAAAGAAAAAATCTTTTTTGCTTGCCAGAGATACCGCGATTGAGGGGATCCCAAGAAGTGTTCCCTCCATGGCAGCACTGACGGTTCCGGAATATGTTATGTCGTCTCCGAGGTTTTCCCCTTTGTTTATCCCGGAGACTATTATGTTGGGTCTACCTTCTTTAAGTAGACCATTGACTGCGACATTAATGCAATCGGTTGGAGTTCCATCCACGCTGTATATATTTTCGCTGATCTCCTCTATCCTGAGCGGATGATGTAAGGACAATGCATGACTCGCTGCGCTCTGCTCTCTATCAGGGGCGACGACAAAAACCTTTCCCAAGGGTCTGAGGCTATCGGCTAGTGCGTGAAGGCCTTCGGAATTAATCCCGTCGTCATTTGATATAAGGATCCTTATTGCCATATAACTATTTAGTCACAAGTAAAGATGGTGTTACAATGATGAAATGATGCACGGTGCATGATTCATGATACTGAAACGTCCTGCATCCTGCATCGTGCATCCTGCATCTTGATCCGTGTTCATTTGTGTCAATTCCTGGTTGAATAGATATATTGACTTTGATGAATGGTCGGGGTGACTGGATTCGAACCAGCGACCCCCGGCCCCCCAGGCCGGTGCGCTACCAACTACGCTACACCCCGATTTAATTGATTTAATTCGATGGATAGATATGAACCCCAAGTGAACTATTCAGTTACATCCTTGATCGATTTTAATTCACTCAGGATTTCATGTAATAAAACGTTTACTTTCGTGCTTACCCTCTTTTGGTTTTCCTCTTCTTTTAACTTTTTTTTAGCTCCAGCAATCGTAAAATTCTGCTCATAGAGCATGTGCTTTATTTTCATGATTAAGTGAATTGTCTCCCTGTCATAGAGCCTTTGAGATTTTCTCCTGATAGGTCTAATGTCTGAAAACTCGCTTTCCCAATAGCGAAGAACATATGGCTTGATACCGGTGAAATCACTTACTTCACCTATTCTGAAATAGATCTTATCGGGAAGTCTAATTTCAGCCCTATCGTCTAGCATACTTAACAAACTAGATTAAACTTTTTAAAATGTCAAGATGATTTAAAAATATATATAAAATTTCTAAACTTACAAAACTCCCTTAAAGGTTTTTCTATGAATCGGAGAAGGGCCGAATTTTCTTATCGCTTCGAGGTGTTCCTTTGTTGGATACCCTTTGTGTTGTTTGAAGTTATATTGAGGATATAGAAAGTGGTAATCGTCCATGATCGCATCCCTCGTAACCTTAGCGAGGATCGAGGCGGCAGCAATTGAGCAGCATTTGGCGTCGCCCTTGATCATTGTTTCTTGTTGGATCCGGATTGGAATGGTGTAGTTTCCGTCGATTAATATATAATCGGGCTGAGTATCTAAGTTTTTAACTGCTTGCTCCATTGCTAATAATGATGCTCTGAGTATGTTGATTTGATCGATTATGTCCGTTTTTATAATGGCAATAGCTGTGGTTAAAGCAGATTTTTTGATTTCATAAAAGAGTTCTCTCCTTTTTTTAGGGGAAAGCTTCTTTGAATCGTTGATGCCATGTAGCTTGCAGCCTTGGGGAAAGATAACAGCCGCGGCTACTACCGGTCCTGCAAGTGGACCTCTTCCAGCTTCGTCCACTCCGGCCGGGAGTTTACCTTCTATCCATAGTCTTTTTTCAAAAGAATAATCGGGAAGACTGAATGTTATCATATGCTATTGTCAGAGAAGTGTCTAACTCCATCCTGTCCCCAACAAAAATCTCCTCCCCCTGCTAGGGGGAGGATTCAGGTGGGGGTCGCCTCAAATAAGCCCATATTCCTTCATGGTATCTTTAAGCTGCTCCAAGTTATGATGTGACATACTCGAGAGTGGTAGCCTTAATTCATTGTTGATTTTCCCCATCAGACTCAGTCCTGTCTTAACAGGTATAGGATTGGTTTCAAAGAACATAGCCTCGTTTAGCGGATGAAGTTTATAATGATATTCCCTTGATTGATTGAATTTCTCATCGACGAATGTGTTATAAAGCTCAGAGACATCCCTTGGCGCGATGTTAGCAGTGACTGTTATGAAACCTTTCGCGCCAATGGCTAGAAGTGGGAAGTTAAGCGAATCTTCACCAGAAAGGACGATGAAATCCATTCCACAAAGGTAGAGGATTTTACTTGCCTGTTGAATTGATCCCGAGGCTTCTTTTACTCCAACAATGTTTTTAGCATACTGTGCTAGCCTGGCTATGGTATCGGGGTTCATATTGACCCCAGACCTTCCAGGTATATTATAGAGGATTAGAGGTATATTTACCTCAGATGCTATTTTCTTAAAGTGTAGAAAAAGCCCCTCCTGAGTTGGTTTATTGTAATATGGAACTACTAATAGCGCTGCATCAGCTCCGACCTTCTCGGAAAATTTTGTAAGTCTTATTGCCTCCTCGGTACTGTTGGATCCGGTTCCTGCTATAACCGGTATCCTCTTTTTTACCGTTTTGACTGTGAGTTCAATAACATGCTCGTGTTCTTCATGAGAAAGGGTAGGGGATTCACCGGTCGTACCACATGGAACAATGCCGTGTGTTCCGTTTTCTATCTGGAATTCAATCAGTTCTCTCAGGGCCTTTTCATCTACGGTTCCATTCTTAAAGGGAGTAACTATCGCAACAATCGAACCGTGAATCATTTATGATGCCTCCATAGCCGCTTGCTTAGTTTTCATTATATTGGAGATGATTTGGAAATCAAGAAATAGTATTGGGGCTTGACGAGCAAATTCCCATTAACTTGCTACAAGATTACCATTGAAAGTGCGAGCACATTAGCGGAGCCTTTGGCGACCCTTCGATAGTTCGACCCTTCGGTTGCACCCTTCGAGGAACTCAGGACGGAAGGGTAAGGGAGAAGATAGGCAAGATAGGAGGAGAGCATCCTCGGCATGAGAGAGTATGGTTGAGGCCGTCGGTGGACAAGGTAGTTAGCAATGTGGCTACGGCATGTGGGACAGGAGTCGATGAGGTGCTTAGGTGGAGAAGGGGAAGCGGTAGTGAAGCGGGGAAGGTAGGCATGTATTTAGTGAAGCGGTTATGTGATATGACGCTTAATGAGGTAGCGGGGATGTTTGGAGTGAGTAGTTATGGAGTAGTGGGGTGGGCTTGTAACTGGGTGAGGGTAAAAATGGATAGCGATAAAAGGTTTAGGAAAAAGGTCTAAGAGGCTATGAATAGAACTTATAAACAAAAGATTTGACCCCTTCTCCTCTATAACAATCGGCGGCGTATCAGGAACCTGGGGCGGAAAAATTACAGTAAACTCAGATAACGCTCTATTTGCCGATAAAGGACGTTGTGTATTCCCGTACTTAGTTGACCTCTGGAACTTAGGCTCCGTACCTACCGGAGCATTCGAGTACAAACTGCAAAGGGGCACGCGGTCGCTCGTGGAAGACCATCCGGGTCTTGTCGCAAGCCAGACGGTTAAAAC
>DASWID010000126.1 GCA_036397855.1 Thermodesulfobacteriota bacterium
AGGACTGGTGTCTGCATCAAGGAGCTTGTCCTCTCCTCTTTTCCAATTCCCTGGCCAAACTGCTATATGAAAGTCTTCTCCTCTATGAATCATGGCTGCTCTGACGAGAGGCATATGGTTTTCCCAGCAGATAAGCCCTCCTATCCTACCTATTTCAGTGTCAAAGACCCTTATATCATCTGGACCACCCTGACCCCAGTATAGCCTCTCAGTGTAAGTGGGCATAAGCTTCCTATGCCTTCCAATAACATCCCCATTTTTGCCAATAAAAAGTAGAGAATTGTAGATGGTACAGCTACCCTGACGATCATCGAGTTCGTTGCATCCGATCACCACATATGCTCCAGCTTCCTTTGCAGCATGTCCTAAAATTTTTGTATCTTCGCCGGGTATTAATATCGAGTTATCCTGAAGCGCAAGCATATAATCTGTCCACTCATGTGGAGGGGTCTCATAACCAACGGTGTAGTACGCAGGGTAACCTGGAATAAAAGCTTCTGAAAAGGCAATGAGTTCGGCACCATTTCTTCCGGCTTCCCTTATCAATTTACACGCCTTGTCTATAGTCTTTTGCTTGTCCATAAAAACTGGAGAGGCCTGAACCACAGCTACTTTAACCTTTTCTCTTCCGCCCAAAATCTTTTTATCCATTTCTATTCCTCAATGTAAGAAAAATTGTTTTCATTTTTTAAATTATCAAAATGGCTAATCAATATCTTTCCCTAAAAATTCTGATATATCCCGGAGAAGGTTCACGTTATTATTATATTCTTATCCGGCGGTTTCTGGTGATGAGGACCAGGACTTTCCAGTTTTGCCATGATAAGTGAGAAAAGCCTGTTCTTAAATTCCTCGTCGTAGGCACAGATCGAGGGAATTATAAATCCCAAAAGTGCTATCTGCAGAAGATATTCGGTATTTGCTAGAATATATTCCTCTTGAAATTGTCCACCGTGTGTTCTAAGCAGGTTATTGTATATCGCATCTCCAAGCTCACCAACAACTTCACCAACGCTTTTGTCACCTCCTTTATGTCGTGCTGCGACACCCAGATTAAATGCCGAGGTTACTGTACCTAACAAATCACCTGGCTGTGGTTGACCCTGTGGTGGACCCTGCGGTTGACCTTGTTCTTCCATGTCGTAAAACCTCCGATGAATAATATAACAGTTAAAACATATTAAAATTTATCCAGTATGTATTCAAGTCTCAGAATTTTTTAATACACTTGTTGATGCTTTGTCGAGTAACATTGGTTATTGTTCGAATAGTAGGTCAAATTGGAACTAAAGATATGATTCCATTGCGGAGTCAGCGCTGATTTGAGCGAGTGAGCC
The DNA here is from genome assembly GCA_036397855.1 of Thermodesulfobacteriota bacterium. Taxonomy (NCBI): domain Bacteria; kingdom Pseudomonadati; phylum Thermodesulfobacteriota; species Thermodesulfobacteriota bacterium. The sequence goes on from DASWID010000126.1 coordinate 1,338, forward strand.
CGCACTTGTAGCTGATCGATTATCCATAATCCTTTTTTTCCTTTCTTTGTCTTGATACAAAGAAACAATCCTTCGACCCTTCGATCAAACTCAGGGTACAAGGACAAGGCTACCCCTTGTTGTCATTCCCTAATGCTACCCGATAGAGACGTTCGAGTACGGGCTTAATAGAGAATCCAGAGCCTGTCCCCGCGTGTTTCTGGCGGGGATGGATCCCCGACTACTGATTTCGGGGATGACATAACGACTAAAAAATTTAATTCAACCACAACCCGGTCATCCTGAATTTATTTCAGGATCTAATGGAAACAAGAGATGCTGAAACAAGTTCAGCATGACTATGACATTCATCCTCCTAACGCAATTTTTGGAAGGCCAACGATATCCATTTCATTTAGATCAACTTATACAGACATTAGAACGAATCTGACATTATTGAGTTTGAATAATTGATTTAAAAAGCCATTAATGTATAAGTATTAATATAGATTGAGAGGAGGGAAAAAATGGCTAAGGTTCATGGTGGATGGCTGGTAGCAAAGACACTGAATGAGCTTGGTGTTAAAGAGATATTTTCACTCAGTGGGGGACACATAAACCCAATCTACGATGCGTGTCAGGATTTCGGCATAAGGATTATTGACACCCATCACGAGCAGGGCGCATCCATGGCCGCCGACGCCTACGGCAGGGTCAAGAGAAAACCTGCCATCTGTCTTGTCACAGCCGGTCCAGGATTTACAAACACAGTTACAGGAATTGCCGGAGCCTATTTATCCAATTCCCCTCTAATTCTTCTCTCTGGAAAATCAGGGATTGAAGAACAGGAGAGACTCCCTCTTCAAGATATAGATCAGCAATCAATTATTTCTCCTATCACAAAATGGGCAAGTACAATATTCGATACAAAACGAATACCAGAATACATAACCACAGCCTATAAGAAAGCAATCACAGGAAAGCCGGGGCCCGTATACCTTGGGATGCCCTATGAAGTGTTATATGCAAGCTGTAATGAGGAACAGGTCAACCGATACAACACAGTCATGCCTTCTAGTAAAGTAGAGCCTCCTCAGGAATCCATTACTCAAGCCATTGAGATGTTTAAAGCCTCAACGAGACCTCTAGCAATAGCCGGAAGCGGGGCTTGGTATGCCGACGCGGATAAAGAACTGCTAAGGTTTTTAGACAATGTGAAGATTCCGATTTATACATTAAATTTTGGAAGGGGAATCGTCTCGGACAACCATAAGCAATGCTTCGGTGCTGCAAGCCTTTCCGGCCCTGTAGGCTTCAAGAAGATATCCTCGGAGGCAGATTTAATACTGCTCTTAGGCATAAGACTAAGCCTTTACATTGGCTTCGGGAGATCCTTCAATCCCGAGGCAAAAATAATTCAGGTGGATATCGATCCCGGAGAAATAGGGAGAAATAGACCGGCAGATTTGGGAATCGTAAGTGACATAAGTAAATTCCTCTTTCATTTCTCAAATTATATAGAAGAAAACTCAATCAAGCTGACCTACGAGCCATGGTTTAAACAGGCAAGGACCTGGAGAGATGAGGAATGGGAGGCGTCAGAGGAGATTAGGAACTCCGATAAAACCCCTATCCACGCACTCAGGGTAATAAAGGAAGTGGAAGAGATGCTAGGAGAAGATGGAATGTTGGTCATAGACGGCGGCGACACGCAGGCGTGGACAGACGGCACCTACAGGGTAAGGAAACCAGGGCATTACGTAAAGGGCGGACCCCTCGGCTGCATGGGGGTCGGGGTCCCCTTTGCGATTGGCACAAAAGTCGCCTGCCCTGAAAAACAAGTGGCACTTATAAGTGGAGATGGCGCAATAGGGATGAATTTCATGGAGTTTGAAACGGCAATACGACATAAGATCCCATTTGTTGCCGTCGTGTGCAACGATCAGTCATGGGGAATGACAAAGCATCAACTATGGCTTACCTATGGAAGGGAAAGGCCTACGGTGGGTGTCGATCTTGAGCTTACCCCGTTTCATGAGATGGTGAAGGTCCTGGGCGGATATGGAGAATTGGTGACGGAACCTGCCAAGATACGTGGCGCCATTGAGAGGGCAATTTCCTCAGGTGTACCCTCACTTATAAATATCACTACGGACCCTGAGGCCATAAGCCCTTCAACATATGGGCTTACCCAGATGATGCTACCAAAGGAAAATTAAAAATATTCGGGAATAACCAAAACATAATCCCAGCTTAGCCGATTTATGCAATCAAGATCCTTTGGTCGTCTACCCGAAATTTAATTTCGGAAATATTAGAATCCCCGTTCATCTTTGATCATTTGTCATTTGTAAGTTGTTTTAAATAAAATTACAAAGCACTAAATACTATGGGACAAACAACCAAAGAAGGATAACGAATGAGGAAAAATGACTCCAAGACGATTTTCGGCTGGTGCATGTACGACTGGGCAAACTCAGCATACTCGACAACGGTTGCCGCAGGGCTCCTTCCAGTATACTTCGCCACCGTCGTAGTAGGTCCTGATGGCTTTACGATTGGAGGCACTAGTTTCAGCGCTACGACACTCTGGGGAATAATCGTCGGTATGGCTGCTTTAACCACATTTCTTGTAACTCCCGTACTTGGTGCAATCGCAGACTTTGCGAATGCCAAGAAGCGTTTTTTACTTCTATTTGCCTACACGGGTTCGCTTTTTACCTTATTTCTCTACTTTACTCAGGAGGGAGATGTGTTGAGCTCCCTGATCCTCTTCTTCATCACGCAGGTGTGTTTCATCGGCGCCAATGTATTTTACGATGCTTTCCTCCCCCACATCTGTAGGAGCGAGGAAATGGATATGATCTCCAGCAAGGGTTTTTCATACGGGTATATAGGCGGAGGCCTCCAGTTTGCGCTCACCCTTGCGCTTGTTGCGGGACACAATTTGATTGGAATATCTCAACCGCTAGCCGTGCGGATTGGCATACTTGGCGCGGGGCTTTGGTGGGCAGGTTTTACGATCTTTACAGCGAAAAATCTCATTGAAACGCGTCGAACAAGTTCTCGTTCAGACCATCAGGGGGACCTTGGTTTGTCTCCCTTGGTATACGCGCGCGTGGGCTTTTCACGACTGATTCAAACCACGAAGCACGCTCGGAGGTTTCGACACCTTGTGATTTTCCTAATCGCCTACATGCTTTATAACGACGCAATACAAACAGTACTGGATATGGCTACCATATACGGAGCGGAGGAGCTCAAACTCTCGGCAACCTCACTCCTTGTCACGCTCCTGATTATCCAGCTGGTTGCCGCCGTTGGGGCATTTATATTTGGCAGCTTCGCGGCGCTTGTCGGTACAAAAAGAGCCGTCATGACAACACTTGCACTGTGGTCTTTGATTGTAGTTTATGCCTACTTCATAACAACGACCCACCAGTTTTTTGCCGCTGGCGTTATGGTTGGAATCGTTATGGGCGGGTCTCAGGCACTCAGCCGCTCGTTTTACGGCTCGATGATTCCGAAGGAGGCGAGCGCCGAGTTCTATGGCTTTTACACGGTCTTTAGTAAATTCTCGGCAATCTGGGGCCCTTTTGTATTCGCCTTCATTCGCCAGACTACCGGCTCGGCAAGGAACTCAATTCTTTCACTCGTGGTTTTTTTCATAGTCGGGCTTGTTCTCTTATATTTCGTTGACGAAAAAAAGGCGCGGGAAGCAAAGCTAGCTGGTGCCTTTTAGTGGAGGGTCATTGTTTTTAGGATTATTTCATTCGGGTCCTGACATAACTTCACGCCGAAAAAATCGGGACTGCAAAGTGGTTCATTGAACCAAAGCATCCCCCCTACTGAGCAAAGTTATACCCCGTGCATCCAGCCCAGTCGAAGGATGATATGTGATCTATTTTCATTTGTGGCCGCACTTCGACCCTTCGACGCGGCTCAGGACGGAGTTTC
>DASWID010000127.1 GCA_036397855.1 Thermodesulfobacteriota bacterium
TTCTTATACTACTGAGGTTTCTACATCGTCCCGGCTAAAAACCATTTTTAGCTTTAGAACTTTAAATTATGCAAAAGTAAATAAGACTATCTAAAAGCTGTACTGTATTCTGAAAAGGAATGTGCTGAAGTTTTTATAATATTTAATAAATGTTATTGCTTAAGTGTGTGAATGATGTATAATGCTACGTCAGGAGAGTTTAAATTCAACCAAGCGAGGATGGTTACCTTTCTACAATAAACTCTATTTAGGTTCAATGGTTGTAATATAGATACAACTTATTTTGTTCCCGTAAAGTCATGCGAATCAGATATGACTGACTATTCAAAACGAAAAATAGCTTACTTCTCCATGGAAATCGCCGTTGATCCAAGCATGCCGACTTATAGCGGCGGCCTTGGAATGCTGGCGGGTGATACAATACGCTCCGCTGCTGACCTCAAGGTGCCCATGATAGCTTTATCATTATTACATAGGAAAGGGTATTTTTATCAAAAACTTGATCCAAATGGGTGGCAGAGAGAGGAACCGGCAGAATGGGTAGTAGAAGATTTCTTGACAGAAATGCCTGAAAGAGTTTCAGTTGTGATTGAGGGTAGATCAGTTCAGATTCGTTCATGGAAATACGCGGTCACTGGAATAGCAGGCTTCGAAGTACCAGTTTATTTTCTCGATACTTATCTTCCAGAGAACTCCGAATCGGATAGAACATTGACACACTACCTCTATGGAGGAGACCAAAGGTACCGGCTCTGTCAGGAAGTCATTTTAGGTATCGGTGGGGTCAGGATGCTTCGTACTCTAGGGTATCAAGATATAGTGCGATTTCACATGAATGAAGGTCATTCTAGCCTATTGACGCTTGAGCTTCTCAATGAAGAAAGTAAAGGTGAACACAATAGTGCAGTTACCATTGAAAACATAGAGTCCGTGAAAAAGAGATGCGTTTTTACCACTCATACTCCTATCCCTGCAGGGCATGATCAGTTTCCCTTGGAAATTGTCAATAACATCCTTGGTCTAAGAGATACGAATGGCATTAAAGATATCATAAGCTGCAACGGATTACTTAATATGACCCATCTGGCGTTAAATCTAAGTAGCTATATAAATGGTGTCGCAAAAAAACATGGCGAAATCTCAAAACTTATGTTCAATGGTTATAATATTGATGCAATAACAAATGGCATTCACGCGCCTACTTGGGTTTCTAATTACTTCCAAGGACTTTTTGATCGATATGTGCCTGACTGGATGCAAGATAATTTCAGCCTGAGGTATGCTTTGAACATTCCCAAATCTGAATTGTGGGATGCGCATGTAAAATCCAAAAAAGAATTGATTGAGCATGTAAACAGGGAAACAAACATCGGATTGGACTTGGATCACCTGACTATAGGATTAGCTCGAAGGGCTACTAAATATAAAAGGACGGATCTTATTTTCACTGATATAGAACGATTGAAAGGAATTTCAACTGAAATCGGTCCAGTCCAGATCGTCATTTCAGGAAAGGCTCATCCACAGGATCAAGACGGAAAGCAATTAATACAACGAATATATGAAGTCAAAAAATTGCTCCAAAGCGATCTCAAAATCTCCTACCTTGAGAATTATGATATGATGCTTTCTAAAATGATAATCGCTGGTGTCGATGTTTGGCTTAACACCCCTCAACCTCCTCTCGAAGCATCGGGAACAAGCGGGATGAAAGCAGCACTAAATGGAGTGCCAAGCTTAAGCATCCTGGATGGATGGTGGATAGAGGGATGCATTGAAGGAGTTACGGGCTGGTCTATTGGAGAAAATAGTCGAGAAGTTGATCAAAATAACGAACAAACCTATCGTGATGCACTATCTCTTTACCAAAAGCTCGAGCAAGTCGTCCTTCCCCTTTTCTACAATGACCGAGATAGCTTCATAGATGTAATGCGAAACGCTATAGCCTTAAATGCATCATTTTTTAATACTCAGAGGATGCTTAAAGAATACGTACTAAAGGCCTACTTGGGTTGATTTAAAAAGTTCTTCATGACATGTAAAGTGCCAACTCTGGATCAGTCCTAAGCTTTGCACCTATTTAAGATTTTCGAAGTTATGAAATCGAGTAGTTTAACATTTTTTCGAAACTATATTCAAACAGTCCTTCATTTATCCCCACATTATAGATAGAGTTTATAATCCAAGGTTTAGGACCGACCCCATTAATACTATGTCCCCGTTTTTTACTTTCAAGCTAACAGTTGTTCATTGTCCTATTTTTTGACAAGCCTACACATTTCACCCATATAGTCGAACTAACAAAGGGTTTAAAATCTATAAGAATGATTATGGCATGAACCTTGCAAACGTAAATATTTATACTTAGGTGGAGGGGAGTCATGATGAGGAAAAAATGCATTCAAACGATCTTTGTATCGTGTATATTATTAGCGGGGTTTCAATTATTAGTAAATTTAAGTATATCGACAGCATTCGCAAACGAAGTTCTGTTAGATCCACTAACCCAGCCGAAATTTATTAATAACCTGCCGATTCCAGCAAGGGTTGATGCAACTAACGGAGGATTTTTTGAAGTCAGTATAACTCAGCTCCAACAGCATCTGGGAATCATCGATCCACTAACAGAAGCTCCTCTTATGACAACTGTGTGGGGATACAACGGAACCTACCCCGGCCCGACTTTCGTCGCTCAAAAAGACACGCCGATAAACGTCTTGTGGAAAAACGAACTGGTTGAGGAGGGTGTACCTTTGCCCCATCTGCTTCCGGTGGATACTACATTACACTGGGCAAACCCCGCCGGTTGGCCTGCCAGCGGAGTTCCAGTGGTAACACATCTCCACGGTGGCCATTCAGAATCAGCAAGCGACGGCTTGCCGGAAGCCTGGTTTACCCCCGGATTTGCCTTAACGGGTCCTGATTTCGTAAAGGAAACATACACATATGATAACGATCAAGGAGCGGCCACTCTCTGGTATCACGACCACGCTTTAGGCATCACAAGGCTTAATGTTTATGCTGGTCTTGCTGGATTCTACCTTCTACGGGATGATAATGAACAGGCGCTAATTGATAACAATATTATCCCGGGTGATCCCTATGAGATAGAAATAGCAATACAAGACCGGTTATTTAAAGAAAATGGGCAGCTCTTCTATCCTGCCGAATCAGAGGGGGAGCTGACAGAGAATGAACTGCCAGAGCCGAGCGTTTTGCCGGAAGTCTTTGGTGACTTGATCCTTGTGAATGGCATGACCTGGCCGGTACTGGAAGTTGAACCAAGGAAATACCGTTTCCGCATACTGAATGGATCGGACTCCAGATTCTACGTCTTGGAGTTTAGAGATTCAATGGAAAACGGAATTTCTCAACAGTTCCTGCAGATCGGAACGGAGGATAGTTTACTTCCCTTGCCAGTCTTACTAAATCAGCTGGTCATCGGTCCCGGCGAGCGTGCAGACCTTGTATTCGATTTCACTGATTTTAATGGTCAAGAGATCTTCCTGAGAAATTTCGGTCCAGACGAGCCCTTCAAAGGCTTAAATCCCGATGGCACCTTGAACGACGGTGAGGGCGGGGTGCTTCCCCCAGCTAATCCGGCAACCACAGGCCAGGTCATGAAGTTTGAGGTCAACCTGGCTTTCTCGGATATCCCAAATGCCACGATTGATTTCGATACACGACTTCGCCAAGATTTCATTCCTCTTGTTCAGACTGGCCCTACGAGGGAACTGGTTCTATTCGAGGGTCTGGATAACTTTGGGCGTCTCCAGCCACTGCTTGGTACACTGGCAGAAGGCTCTTTAGCATGGTTTGAACCCATCACTGAAAACCCGATACTGAATGACATCGAGGTCTGGGAGATATATAATGCAACAGAAGATGCTCATCCAATCCACTTGCACTTGGTAGCCTTTCAGATAATAGATCGCGAGTCA
>DASWID010000128.1 GCA_036397855.1 Thermodesulfobacteriota bacterium
GAGTACATCGATTATACTCAGTGCAGGTAGGTCGAAGGACGATGACGATAAAAGAGGAGATTGCTTCGCTAGAGCCTGTACTGAGCCAGTCGAAGTACTCGCAATGACGTCTCTATGGATTCCCGATAACGGTCCTCGGGAATGACCGTAGGTGGAGGATTGCGGCTAGTAGCACTGGGTCGCACATGGGAAGGAATTAATTATAATACGAAATTAGAGATTTAGGAATTAGGAAAAATACAATATGGATTCCCGATGACGGATTTCGGGAATGACAACCCTTGCGATCTGTTCGATTAAGCTCAGGACAGGCCCTTCGACCCTTCGATGAAACTCAGGATGAACGGTTGGGGTATTGAGGGCTACCGATGACATATTTATGGATTCCCGATAACGGTCCTCGGGAATGACGGTCGCGGAGTGGATTCCCAATAGAGGCGTTCACAAGATCGCCCTTCTTGGACTTTTTTCTTGGTGTTATTACTTTATACCAAGCTTCCATCACTCTGCTCCTTTTGTACCAATTGGTAAACGCCTGGTACGATGGCGGGACTCTTCCGCAACAACAATAGCTCCCTTCTCCAGATCATCCCCTGAGTTTTTCAAAACCTTTTTCAATCTCTCCATCACATAGGGTGCCCTTGTATTATGAATCCTGAAAAATAGGGTGGACGTATTGGCGGATCATGTGCATATTTCTCTTTCGTTTTCACCGGGTTTATCGATAGCAAAGGTGGTAGTGATGTTGAAGAGTATATCGGCGTCGGTAATATTTGATCAGTATCCTGAGATAAAGAAGGAACTCAAGCTGTGGAGGAGTGATTTTTGGGAGAAGGGATATTTTGTAAGAACAGTAGGGGATGAGGTAAGGGTGGAAGTGATACGTAAGTACATAGAGTATCATAAGCATGAGGAGGTAAGTGCCAAGCAACTCAATCTTTTTTAAGAAGCCCCCACCTGTGGTGGGGAAGCTTCACTGTATAATTAAGAGCATACAATGAGAAGAGTAGGTATAATCCTTGACGCAGAAAATATATCTGACATAGTTGATCTATCTCATAATGCCGAAGCGGCTGGTTTTGATTCGGTTTGGGCTACTGAACTATATAGAACATCCTTTCAGCAGCTTTCAGTAGCTGCTCTTTCTACAAAAAATATAAGATTGGGTACTGCAGTTTCTCTAGCATTCGCACGCAGCCCTCTTATAACTTCTTTGAGTGCTCTGGATTTAGATGAGTTATCTAAAGGAAGATTAATTTTGGGATTGGGCTCTGGCGCCAAGCGTACAAATGAAAATTTTCACGGCTTAGCCTATGGCAAGCCAGTAACAAGAATAAAAGAGTGTATTGAGTTAATTAGACTCATAACAGGTGACACTAAAAAGCATGACCCCATTAAATTTGAAGGTGAATATTATAATGTGAATTTAAGTGGTTATCACAGGCCTTTTAAATCTTATCGGGAAAGCATTCCAATCTTTCTTGGAGGCGTTGGTGGTAATATGATACGGGCTGCCGCAGAGGTGGCTGATGGTTATCTGGGGCATGTTGTCTGCTCCTTGAGATACATAAAAGAAGTTGTAAACAAAAGTTTGAAAGAGGGTTTTGAAAGAACTGGAAGGGAAGGCCGCAGATTTCAGAAAGCCTCAATAATTACTTGCGCAATTTCAAAAAAGAAAAGTGATGCAAAAGAGGCTGCTAAGAGGACCATAGCCTTCTATGCAACTGTCAGGACTTATCGACCGCCTTTCCTTCTTCACGGGTTTGAGAGGGAAACTCAAAAGATAAGGGACGCTTATTTTAGTGGGGATATGGATTCCATGTTCAGGAGTGTAACAGATGAGATGGTAAATACATTTGCAGTAGTTGGAAATACCGACGAAGTCCTAAAAAAAATAGATGCGTATAAGCAATACATTGACCTTCCCATTCTCAGCGCCCCGCATTACTTTTTAGACTTTGAAGAAGTAAGAGAATATCAAAACAAGATCTTCGATTCTTTTGGCGTATAACTTGCGTCATAGGTATCGTTACAAGTTTGATAGGATTTGAGATATCGAAGATAAATGATATATTCAGTTTAAAGATAAATAATAGGGAGCAAACAGGTCAAGTAAGAATGCATGATGATATGTTGGTATTGGGCAATGAGGTTGATAAAGAAAAGCCTCTGCGGAGTGATGTCCGTTTCCTAGGAAACCTTCTCGGTGGGGTTCTTATAGAACAGGAGGGAGAAAGAATTTTTGATATTGTGGAGAAAATAAGGTTCCTTACGAAAGAAATGAGAAGGAATTACGTGCGCGATCATAAAGAGGAACTTGTATCGACAATACGCTCTCTCGACCATAAGGAGATATACAATATAACCCGTGCATTCACGACTTATTTCAAGTTGGTAAATATTGCAGAACAGAATCATCGAATCCGAAGGAGCCGTGAATACAGGTACATTTCTGATATCACGGATTCGGAAGAAGGATCATTAGAAAGTCTATTTAACCAACTTGCTAAAGAAAAGATTGACTTTGATAAATTTATTGAGCTTCTTCAAAGGATGTCCATCGAGCTTGTTCTTACTGCCCACCCGACAGAGGTTAATCGGCATATAGTACTTGAAAAGTATCGCCATATAGCAAATCTCTTGAAAGAGTTTGAAAATCCCGTTCTAAGTTCGGCTGAAAGAAGCTTTATTGAAAACGAATTAACCGCTGAAATCACAGGTCTATGGCAGACAGAGGAAGTTCCACCGTATCAAATATCCCCACTCGATGAGGCGAGAAACGTGCATTACTACTTCAGGGAAACCATATTTGACGCCATTGCGGAGATGTACGAAGAATTGGGAAATCGGATAAACGAACATTATAAAGTAAAGAATGTTGATATTCCGAGCTTTATAAGGTTTGGGTCATGGGTTGGGGGTGACAGGGATGGGAATCCGTTCGTAACCCATAAGGTGACATATGAGGTCATGCGTATGCAAAAGACGCTTGCTCTAGAGAAATACCTTGAAGCAATAGAACAAATAAAACGTCAGCTCAGTTCCTCAGCCAAGATAGTGCCCGTGAACCCGGATCTGATCGAGTCCATCAGGAGAGACGGAAATTTAATACCGGAAGAGTTAGATATTAAAAATCCCGTTGAATTTTACAGGATTAAGCTAGAATACATACGCAAGAAATTGGTTACCACTATTATTGCGAATGAAACTACGGAAGCTACGAACGGTCATTGTTATTCGACTAAGGAAGAGCTACTGGATGATTTACATCTTATCGATAAAAGCTTACGAGAAAATAAGGGAGAACGTCTCGCCGATTCTAGGTTAAAGAAGCTTATCCGTCAGGTCGATATATTTGGTTTTCATCTTGCAAAGCTTGACATCAGGCAACACAGCTCGCTTCATACTAATGCTATTTCAGAAATTACAGAGCGGCTGGGCCTGATTAAATATTTTGACATGGATGAAGATGAAAGGGTGAGCTGGCTTTCCGAGGAGTTAAATAATCCCCGTCCCCTTATTCCACGGTGGCTAAAACTATCCGAAGAAACAAGCGAAGCATTGGAAACCTTAAGGTGTGTAGGTCGTTGCCTTGAAGATATAAGTCCAGAGGCAATTGACACCTACGTCGTGAGCATGACCCACTGCGCGAGCAACGCGCTGGAGGTCCTTCTCCTTGCAAAGGAATCGGGACTATATTTTGCCGATGGCAACACCATAGTTAGTATGATGAATGTCGTGCCTTTATTTGAAACTATTGAGGATTTTAAGCGCTCGCCGAAAATTATGCGGAATCTCTATTCTAATCCCGTCTATAGAAGGCACCTCGCGGCGAGGGGAAACATTTCTGAGGTAATGATAGGTTATTCAGATAGCGGAAAGGATGGAGGGCTTCTCTCGGCAAGCTGGGAAAGCTACAAGGCTCAGATATCATTAAAACAGGCTGCGGATGAATTTGGGCTCAGGCATAGACTCTTTCACGGGAGAGGCGGAACTGTGAGTAGAGGAGGAGGTCCGACAAACCAAGCCATCTTAGCACGGCCGGCTGGAACGGTAGACGGCATCATAAAAATTACGGAACAGGGAGAGGTTATCTACAATAACTATGCACTACCGGAGATAGCTAGGGATAACCTCGAGCTTGTGACTACTGCCGTGATACTTACCAGTCTTAAGCAAGAAGCGATAAAGCCAGAGTGGAAAGAGGTAATGGAAGAGATTGCGGATAACGCTAGGCGTATATGGCGAGCCCTTGTCTATGAAGATCCGGATTTCTATACATATTTCAGGCAGGCAACACCTATCTCCATAATTGCTCAGATGGGTATAGGGTCACGCCCTGCCAAGAGGAAGACGAGTGACCGCATTGAAGATCTTAGGGCTATACCATGGGTTTTTAGCTGGACTCAGAATCGTCACCTCATCACGGGTTTGTACTCGGTCGGATCGGCATTTGCTGGATTTATTAAAAAAGACCCCGACAAAAATCTCAATATCCTCCAGGATATGTATAAAAACTGGGGTTTCTTTAAATCTCACATTGATAATATTCAGATGACGCTGGCGAAAGCCGATATGTGGATTGCCCTGGAATACTCTTTTCTTGTGAAGCCGCGGGAGGTGGGAAGACGTTTATTCGATAGAATAAGAAGTGAACATGAACTGACAGAACAGATAATACTTCAAATCACAAATCAGCAGAGGATACTCGATTATAATCCATTTCTTCAGAAATCCATCGAACTTCGGAATCCATATATTGATTCCCTCAGCTACATTCAGGTGGGACTTTTGAGAAGGCTGGGCAAGGGTGATTATGGACCTGGAGAAGAGTCCGATCTGATTGATAATCTGAAGCTCAGTATAAATGGGATTGCCGCTGGAATGAAGAATACCGGGTAGTATGATCGATGGAGATATAATTTTATACGGAATGAAAGATAAGCCTGTGAAATGCTTTGTATGGGAAAGGTCTTATGTTTTCTAAAAACAGCTAATGCTACCCGAATAAAGTACAGCTCTTTTTGGCGTGCGACTTCTTGTGTCATGCAAGGTTTATTCATTGCATAGTTGAATATTCGGGGGTGACGACATGAACGATATTGTCAATCCGATTCATTGTTTTCTTCCACCATATATTGTCGAGCGCATAGCGGAGTCTCCTGACCCCAAGATTAGGCGTCTCGCCATTAATGCGATAACAGTTGGAGTTGAGGCTCGTGCCGTAAGAAACACACTTTCTATGATGCCTGCTATGGCTGCAGTACCATCTCCAAGGGCTCGTAAGCATCGCCTTGTTTATGATTTAAAGAACCAGTATTTTCCTTTACCAGGAAAGCTTGCTCGTGAGGAGGGAGAGAGGAAAGTTAAGGACCCTGCCACAAATGAAGCATATGATAATGCAGGACATATCTACAATTTTTTCAAGAAGAATTTCGATCGTAATTCTATCGATGCAAATGGAATGTCTCTCATATCAAGTGTCCACATCGGTGAAAACGTCAATAATGCAATGTGGAATGGTGAGCAGATGATCTACGGTGATGGTGATGGAGATATATTCTTAAGATATACAAACTCTTTGGATGTTGCGGGCCACGAATTTACACATGGTGTAGTGATGTATGAAAGCAATCTTATATACCAGGACGAACCAGGGGCTCTGAATGAGCATTTTGCGGATGTGATGGGATCTTTGGTTAAACAATGGCGTAAGAAGCAGACAGCAAAGAAAGCCGACTGGCTACTCGGTGATGATTTGATTGGGCCAGGATTAAAAGCTAAGGCTGTAAGAACTATGAAAGGTGAGAAGGCATACGAAGATGATCCGATTCTGGGCACCGATCCTCAACCAAAACACATGAAGGACAAATTCACAGGATGGCTTGACAATGGAGGTGTCCACATCAATTCTGGTATCCCAAATCATGCGTTTTTTCTTACGGCCGTTGAAATAGCTGGATATGCATGGGAGAAAGCAGGCTCGATCTGGTATAAAACTCTCAGAAAACTTAACAGGTACAGTGTGTTTCAAGAAGCCGCCGAAACGACTTACCAGGTAGCGGGTTCTGACTTTGGAAATGGAAGTAAAGAACAAAAGGCCGTCAGGGCTGCATGGAATGCCGTCGGTATATCCGTTTAGAGGAATTTAAAAAAATAATGGGTATCTAGCAGATGAGAGTAAGATTTCAACAGTCCGGTGGATATGCTGGGTTAATTAGGGGATGTGAGTTTGATACAGAATCTTTGCCCCTTGAGGAAGCTGAGGCGCTTCATTCACTGGTAAAAAAGAGTAATATCAAAGGCAACCAAAAGTTAATTACCAGGGATGCACGAGATCTTAGAACATACACTATTACGGTTGAGAAAAACGAAGAAAGAAATAGTATTTCGTTCGATGATATGAGTGTTCCCAAAGAGGTTCAGGAGTTATTGGGTTTTTTGGAATCCAGAGCGAAACCTCAAAAACCTAAATAATATTTCAAGGCGGTAGGTGAAATCGAACATCCGACAAATGCAATATGGAGACGTGTGCCGCTAAAGTTAATGCGTGTCACTTCTTGACTTTATAATCTCAATATTGGTATTAAAACTATTAGTTAGGAATTTGCGCAAAAGCACATGAAGTTATGACACCTGTAATTCCCCTGTAAAAAAAGACTCATTTCCCTTGTATATTCAAATCGGAAAACTGGTAGATTTTAAAGTCTATCTCATAAAGATAGTCATTCCGGCTTTTTTTATAGAAAACTATTGAAACCTTTTTCTTATTTCTAAGTTACAATTATAAAATACACAATCAAGGGGGTAGTAAAAATGAAAAGATTTATACTTTTTTCGATTGTTCCACTGGTTCTATTTGCTTTTAGTGCATATGGTTACCAACATGGCAAAGGCCATGGTAAGTGGCTTTGGTGGAAAGATCCATCGATTGTTGAAGAGCTTAAGCTTGATGATAAGCAGAAAACGGAGATAGATGAGATTTCATCTACATACAAAGGGAAGCTTGAAGAGATGAGACCTGGAGTCGACGAGAAACGAAAAGCCTTTAAGCAGGCCATGGGAAATCCCGATTCAACTAGAGACGAGATCACTAAGGCGTATGACGAAATGTGGGATACCAAGCATAGGATGAAGAAAGTTATGTTGGAGATGAAACTCGATATAAGAGGAGTTCTGACCCCGGATCAAATAACGAAACTTAATCAGATAAAAGAGCAGCATAAACAGGAAATGATCCAGAAGCACAAAAAGCAATAAGATTCTGATATTTCATGAAGGGCGTATCCTACTCTAGGTATGCCCTTTAACACTACTCTCCAGACAACTCCATATTTTCCAAGAACAGTGCAAATTGGGACTTGTCGTCTTATTCATCATTAGCAACTGGATTCATTGTGAATAAATTATGATGGTATCACACATAAACGGCATTGCTGTTTATGAGGAATCATAAACATTGCTTTATTCTCAATTCGTGTAATCATACAAACGATGATAAGAGTCTCCAACGAACTCCTAATTTCTATTTCTCTCCTCACTATCTGGTACTTATCGACTGTCGTTTCAGTTGGTAACGAAATCACAGATCGGGTCGTTGTTCAGACTGAATTAGATGAATTGGTAGGTCAGTTCTGCCAGGAATACTGCCTTGGTAACGAAAGAAGAGGATACATTAAGACTGTAACGATAGAACCTAACAAAACAGGTAAATCTCATGTCTTCGGTAGAGCAGTTCTACAGAACCGGCAGGTCTTGAGTGAACCATACGAATTCGTACTGTATGACCATGATGTAATTTTAAATGTGGATGGAACATTAAACCACGAAACTTGTAAGTTACGTATCGATAAAGTCTTGGTCGAGAATGACTTCCAGGGTATTTTTGCCAATCTGTTGAAGAGTCAGGGTGATATTATAGGCAGAGAGGAGGATGTTCCTGATTGCAAGACGTTTGTTGGAGCATCCAAATGAGTGAAACATTGAGTTTGATAGCTGAATCTAGTCTGACAATCTCATTTATTCTGTATCCAAGGAATTCATAGAGAAGAGGGGAATACCCCTATTTTTAAATGAGTGAATTTGACGCCTTTCATCAAGGGAATTTTAAGCTAAAAGTCGAAGAGCAGCGAAAATGACGGGGGATAAGAATAGTAAAAAGGAACGGAGTATCCGTATGGTATATACGGCTTATAATCACCAAAATTTAAATAAGGCCTATAATACCTGTAGCCTCCATACGGATAGTGATTTCCATAGTAAGGATTTGGTTTGTAATAGCCATAATTTCTATAGGGAAAGTAGTGGCTATTGTGTCCAAACTGACCTTTATTATGAAAATGATGGCCATTGTGTTTATGATGGTGTCTATGATTCCCATAGTGATTAAATTTGTCTTTTGCGGCGCCTAAGATTGGATTGGCCAGGGAAATTAGTAAAACAACAATCGTAAGATATATTAGCTTTTTCATAACTTCCTCCTCAGCGTTATTTCATAGATATTAAACTCTGCGTTAAATAAAACGTTTCAGTGACTTTGATGACGTTAGAATTAGTAGTTAAATTGGTGCTTCAAAACTCTCTTAACTTTTATTAAGTTACATCATAATCTTCTTGCGACGGCAGATTCAATGGTAAAGTTATAATTATGGAAGAAATACTTCCCGGCGTTTTTCACTGGACAACGTTTCACGAAGGTATCGAACAGGATGTCCACTCTTACTACATAAATTCTACTGATCCGGCAATATTGATCGACCCCAGAGTTCCGGAAGAGGGCATTAAGTGGTTTGAAAAATACAAGAGACCCAAGCACATTTACCTGACAAACAGGCACCATTATCGTCACAGTGGACGATTCACTAAGGCATTTAGGGCTAAAGTCTGGTGCCACAAAGATGGGCTGCATGAGTTCACAAAGGGCGAACTGGTTACGCCATATAATCACGGAGATAAACTACCTGGAAATGTATTCGCTCTTGAGGTCGGGGTATTATGCCCGGAGGAAACGGCTCTATATATTCCAGTATCCGACGGAATAATATCTATTGGGGATGCGATCGTGCGCTATGATGATGAGTTGGGTTTTGTACCCGACTATCTGATGGGTGATGATCCAGAAGGAGTTTAAAATGGTTTGCGTAAAGTCTTCTTATCGATTCTTGAAACCGAATTTGATCACTTACTATTCGCACATGGAGAGCCCTGGATAGGCGGGGCCAAGAAAGGTTTACGGCGGTTCTTAGAAGAATGATAATGATGGGTGAATGAATTAAGGTCGTGGCTAAACATAAAATAAATGAGATTAGTATAAAAGTATTGGAAAACAGTGTCCGATACTTATTGTATCGGTTATCGGTTATTTTAGTTGGCAATGCATTGATTAATTATTGAATATCAACGGTCCGTAAATCCGGTCTTTCACTACTTACGCTTTCTAAATTTTAAAAAGGCTTCTGTCGCATGTTCTCATATGTATGATTCTCTAATCGTCGTAATCATCATAGTCTTCGATTTCTATTTCATGATGCTTGATCCTATGTTTAAAAAACGGCCCATAGGGGGTAATTATCACTGGAGCGGGTTGCACAATCACAGGTTGCTGGACAATATATGGAGAGGGTGCGATATAAACTGGAGCGGGAGCCACAAAGAGAGGTGCCGGGATACCCAATCCAAAGCTTAGAAAGACATTTGTCCGTGCCATTGATGATGCCGGAATCAGAAAAAGCGTTAAAAAGGACCCAATTAAAAGGAATTTCTTCATATCTTAGTGCTCCAACTATCTCATTTTAGTATATAAACCCCTCAAACGTCATTAAGGTTTCATCATATTAATAGAGCGGTGCAATATTTATACCAGCCGATTTAATACGATTTGCGGTTAAATTTATCAAATTTGTACAGGAAGTTATGATTTAATTGGCATTGAACTATATTAAAGCTTTGTCTTATAGTGTAAAAATACACGGTAGAATTTGTGTTAGTTTACACATAAAACTCAGCTTTTAGGAAAACGGAATACATAAATTGCTTGTATAATCCATTTGCTTTTTGTGGTATCACAGAGGTATGCAGGCTTAATAAAGAAGAAGACTAAACCAGTGGGGATCGTACCGCTTCAATTGACAAATAACTGTTGTGATTTTGGGTTATTTTATCAGCTTCCAAAAGTCCGAATATTTATATCTAAAGACGAGGGCTAGCAAATGACCTCCTGAGGTAAGAGGAGAGAGAACATTTCTTTTTGACAGAAAGATAAATAGTGTCTTTAAAAAAAGAGATTGGAGCGATTGATTAAAAAGATAGAATAGAAGATATTGGCATAGATGCCAAGGGTTCAGATACGACTACTTAATGTTTACGGGTGACCGCTTTATCTTTTCCTATGGCTCTATCTTTGTCTCTAATATTTCGAGGAACTTTGCTAACCAGTCGGGGTGTGCGGGCCAGGCTGGCGCCGTGACAAGATTGCCATCCACGTGAGCCTTGTCTACCGGTATATCTACAAATTCACCACCCGCATTATTAACGTCGGGTGCCACTGCCGGATAAGCAGAGCAACTCCTCCCTTCGAGTATACCAGCAGCCGCCAAGACCTGTGCTCCATGGCAGATTGCTGCAATGGGCTTATTTGTTTCAGCGAAGTGGCGGACAAACTTTAATACATTCTCATTTAGACGGATATACTCCGGTGCACGCCCGCCGGGAACGACCAGCGCATTGTAATCCTCCGGTCTCACTTCTGAGAAGGTTGCGTTGAGCGTAAAGTTGTGGCCTGGCTTCTCGCTATATGTTTGGTCACCGTCGAAATCATGAATTGCTGTCCGAACTTTTTCACCCGCTTTTTTATCAGGACAAACTGCGTGGACTGTATGTCCCACCATCAATAGCGCCTGAAAAGGAACCATTACCTCGTAATCCTCTACATAATCACCAACGATCATTAATATTTTTTTAATCATGCCGTTATTACCCCCTTATTTATTTGGTTATGGTAAGATCAGAGTTTCATTTAAAAATTAATTAGAGCAAACTTCCTTGTTATACAATTATACCAAATTATAAACCCATCTATCAAAAAGTTATACAACCCTTTAAGCAATACGGCGTCCTTCATCGACTCGAGAAACCAGATCATCAATTTTCTCCTATATTTGTAGGAAATCCTCGTTGACAAGATAAGTTGCTGAATGTATAGATACTATAGGTGGAATGCTTTTCCAACGCTCAGTGACAACTAATGTGCGTAAATAATTAGAATTTGTATTACCTTTCCTAAATAGAGTGGAGGAATTCAAGGTGATAGGGATCACAGAGAGACGTGCTCTTGGAAGTAAGCTTGCAGCATGGTCAAAAGAAGCATGTCCAAGTCTTAAGTTGGACGATGATTCGCGCGTTGCGGTGATTGGTAGTGGGCCTGCGGGGTCATTTTTTAGCTATTTCCTTCTGAACATTTCAAGAATGGTTGATATGGATATCCATGTAGATATCTACGATTCCCGAGACTTTTCCATTCCGGGTCCCACGGGATGCAACATGTGCGGAGGGATAATATCCGAGACTCTAATACAAAATCTGGCCGTTGAAGGGATTATTCTGCCCCCGACGGTAATACAAAGAGGCATTGACTCCTATATCCTGCACACGGATGTTGGCAAAGTTCGTATCGATACCCCGCTTCAGGAGAAGAGGATCGGAGCGGTGTACCGTGGCTCTGGTCCACGGGACGTAAAGGAGATAAAGTGGGGTAGCTTCGATGGCTATTTGCAAAAACTGGCCGTAGAAAAGGGGGCGCATCTGATACGCGGCCGGGTAGTTGATGTCAGTTTGGAGGATGGGAAGCCCCAAATCAGGACACGGGAGGGGGCGACACATGTATATGACCTGCTGGCAGTTGCGGTAGGGGTGAATTCAGGCACCCTCAAGCTCTTCCAAGGGTTAGGCCTAAACTACCAACTCCCGCGGACTACTAAAACCTTTATCCGTGAATATTACCTGGGCGAAGAAACGGTGGCGAGGTATGTTGGTAGCTCCATGCATGTCTTTTTGCTCAACATACCTCGATTAGAATTTGCTGCCCTCGTACCAAAGGGTGACTACGTGTCTCTGTGCCTTTTGGGGGAGGATATAGATTCGTCTCTGATACAATCGGTTCTGGATACCCCTGAGGTGAAGGAGTGTCTGCCTTCGAACATGCACTGGGAGCAAGGTTCTTGTCAGTGTGCGCCATACATAAATATCCACGGCGCCGAGAATCCTTATGCCAATCGAATCGTGTTTATTGGGGATAGCGGAGTAACCAGATTATATAAGGATGGAATCGGGGCTGCCTACCGCACCGCTAAGGCTGCCGCCACGACCGCTGTCTTTCATGGGATATCTGTTAACGATTTCAAGCGGTACTTCAGGCCGACCTGCCAGGCTATCAGTATCGATAACATGATCGGGAAGATGGTCTTTGCATTTACCCGCCAGATTCAGAAGAGACAGTTTGCTCGCCGCGCCGTTTTGCGTATGGTCTCCAGCGAACAACAGAAGGAAGGTCGGAGCCGGCGCATGAGCACCGTGTTGTGGGATATGTTCACAGGAAGCGCACCCTATCGTGAAATCTTAATTCGCACCTTTCACCCCTTCTTTCTGAGTCGTTTTCTCTGGGACATGGCCATTTCGGTGATACCCTTTAACGAGAGAAGACAATGAGTAGAGGATGTTATGGACACAGGTGTTTTGGGCAAGTTGTATCATCATGGTGAAAGCATAGTCCGCCAAGGAGAGACAGGAGATTGTATGTATATAGTCCAGGCGGGACAGGTCGAGGTACTTCAAGAGAAGGAAAGCAAGGAGGTGCGATTGGCGGTTTTAAATGAGGGGGATTTTTTTGGTGAGATGGCTATCTTTGAGCGTGAGGTACGCTCTGCCACTGTTCGTGCCATAGGCGAGGTACGGGTGCTCACAGTGGAGAAGAAAAACTTTCTCCGCAGGATCCAAGAGGACCCATCGCTGGCTTACCATATTGTGCAAACCATGTCCCACCGAATCCGGGAATTGAGCGCTGAACTGGTTCGGATAAAAACGAGAGGATAGGGGGTCAAGACTAGAAGTGTCAATTGCTCAAAAAAATTTAACTATGGAGAGTTTTGATAATGGTTAAGGGCTATAGGGAAGGCGTCCTTTATTTAACTCTGTTTTCATGGTCGGACGTCCCTGTGGTCTGTGATGTAATATCTGAGTTTCCATCCCTCCTAATATCTTAACGAATTCATCCGAATCACAGGGAAAGCTTTTCTTTGTGTTACTTCTTAATTATTTGACTTTCCGGGGGTCATCACTTTCGGCGGTGCATATATATATAGAACATATGAAGCCTGGCACCAAAAGGGTGTGCATCCCCCTTTGAATTTATATAGCAAGATCCTTTTGTTTGCCAGCATATCGCATGATCATTTCCAAACAAGGTGTTTCAATAACAAATTATGTGATGGAGTCCCATGATTTTGACTTCTATGAGTTGTTTTTATCATCGATTGCCAACTCATCTAAATTAAAAAGCTTGCCCAAAGTTTTTAGAACTAATTAAATTTTCAGTATATTTAAAACGATTTCTTGATAATCATTAATATAGCAACTCATAATTACTATAAAGTAATTAATTATGTGAGTATTGGATGGGGTAGTTTTACTAGAGTCTAAAAAGTTTTCTCTACGATTTTAGACATTGCATTTCTAAAGTCAAAGGGGTCGTGTCTTCATAAGGGGATAAGAGGGCGGCGATGACAAGATTGGAAAATCTGGTTAGACTTAGAATGGAAATTGATAATTAGATTTCTAAGTACCGACTTAAATTCAGACTGCTTTCAATGCAAAAATTTCCCAAGCCTATAGTTGTTCTGAGCAAATGCCTTGAGTTCGAAGCATGCAGGTACAACGGGCAGGTGATTCCGGATGGTTTTGTGAAGAAAATTGAGCCATACGTTGATTTTAAACCTGTTTGTCCAGAGGTTGAAATAGGTCTCGGGGTCCCTCGAGATCCGATAAGAGTTATATCCCAGGGTAAAGAAAAGAGACTACTTCAGCCTGCGACTGGCAGGGATATCTCATCAAAAATGTTGAGTTTTGCCGATAACTATCTGAAATCACTGAAGGAAGTTGATGGGTTTATATTAAAGAGCAGAACACCATCTTGCGGGATAAAGGATGTCAAGTTATTTCCCAATTCCGAAGATGGCACAGCCATCGGGAAGACTAAGGGATTTTTTGCCGGTAGAGTCCTAGAGCGTTTCTCAGGGTTGGCTATAGAGGATGAAGGCAGAAGAGGCAGCGAAGATAGCTTTAGGTGACGTACGATTTAATAGCGATAGTTCAAGGAGAAATATTCCTTATGCGTGAAAGAGTCCTGGTACTCGGAGCGTCAGGTTATGTAGGGGCAAGACTTGTGCCTTTTTTAATTGAAGATGGTTATTTAGTCCGTTCAGCAGGTAGAACAAAGGGCAATATGCAAAAAAGGCCTTGGTCTAATCACGAATCAGTTGATATTTGTGAAGCCGATGCGCTTGATAGAGAAACGTTAAAAAAATCCTGTGAGGGTTGTAGGTACGCATATTATCTTGTTCACTCCATGGATCCCGATCAGAAAAATTTTACCGATACGGACAGACAGGCTGCATTGAATATGGTTTGGGCCGCTGAGCAGAGTGGTGTCGAAAGAATTATTTATCTAGGGGGATTGGGAGGGCAAAGTCCACACTTGAGTAAACATTTAAAATCACGCGAAGAGGTCGGAAACATTCTTGAATCGGGTAGCGTGCCGGTAACCATCCTGAGGGCAGCCATGATCATAGGTTCTGGCAGCGCCTCTTTTGAGATTTTACGTTATTTAGTGGAACGTTTATCGATAATGGTAACTCCAAAATGGGTCCATACTCAATGTCAACCTATCGCAATAAGGAATGTTATCACATACCTCGTTGGCTGTCTAAAAAAACCTGAAACGACTGGAGAGACATATGATGTAGGAGGAGCGGAGATATTAACCTACCGTGATCTGATGGATATATACGCCGATGAAGCCCAATTAGGAAAAAGGTTTGTTATTTCGGTACCAGTGCTTACTCCAAAACTCAGCTCCTATTGGATTCATCTCGTCACCCCGGTTCCTGCTTCTTTGGGACGTCCGCTTGCAGAGGGGCTGAGTAATAAGGTTATTTGTGAGGAAAACCGGATTAGGGAAATTATCCCCCAAGACCTTCTGGATTGTCGTGAGGCAGTAAGTTTGGCGCTAGACCAGTCTCAACATAATTTGATAGGGGAAAATCATAATGATATGAGTACAATGTTGAAACATGTAGAATGGAGTTTCAATGGTGATCCTAAATGGGCTGGTGGAAAGATTTTTGAAGACCACAGAGCTGTTGTACTAGAATCGACCCCTGATAGGATTTGGGAGCCATTACTCAGGATCGGGGGTAAAAATGGATGGTATTACGCCAACTGGCTCTGGAAGTTAAGGGGATTGTTAGATCTGATCGTGGGTGGAGTAGGGCTGAGACCTGGAAGGACCGATCCAAATAAACTAACGCCCGGAGATTATATTGATTTTTGGAATATTTATTTAGTTGAACCTAATAAGCGACTTCTGCTAAAGGCTGAGATGAAACTGCCGGGTTCGGCAATTTTGGATTTCTATATTAGTCAGATTGACAATAATCATTCAGAACTGCACCAGATAGCTCGTTTTATACCAAGTGGTCTAGTGGGAATTATCTACTGGTATTCTGTAAAACCACTTCATAATATAATTTTCAGTGGGATGTTAAAAAGAATTGCTGACCAGGTAGGGGAGAGAGTCATTTCTGAACCCAGGCGTGTTACTAACGATTTGCCTTTAAATAACATTAAATAGATTATTTATTCTCTTAAATCATGACCCTTTTCAGTTTTAACATAATTCAGAAACTGCCAATTTCTACAACAAAAGCTTGGGATTTTTTTTCTAATCCCAAGAATTTAGAACTGATAACTCCTCCATGGTTGGCTCTAAAAATTACCTCTGAAATACGTGAAGAGATGTATTCAGGCATGATTATGACGTATGATGTAAGTCCGATTCTTGGTATTCCAGTAAAATGGATCACCGAGATCACTCATTTAGATAAGCCAAATTTATTCGTAGATGAACAGCGCTTCGGTCCCTATCGTTTCTGGCATCACGAGCACCACTTCCGACCTATTCCCAATGGAATTGAAATGCAGGATTCTGTTCATTACGTTATGCCATTTGGATTTTTTGGGAGCCTAGTTGGCAATTTAGTTGTAAATAAAAAGGTAATAGATATATTTAATTACAGATATAAAGTATTAGAGGGATTGTTCGGAAGGATTTCCTGATATTTTTGACTGTGCATAGCGTCAAGATTAGATTCTTGAATGACACATGTCAGAGTTGTCAAGATTGGTGCCTATGAATCATATGTTAGATATTAAATCTGAAAAGTAAATTGGAGGTTTTCCTCAAATGCCTGATAAATTGAAAGTAGGACAAAAGGCACCGAACGTTGAGGCCGAGACTTACGGAGGAGAAAAGATAAACCTAAGCGATTATAGAGACAAAAAAATAGTCGCACTTTATTTTTATCCCAAGGACGATACGCCGACTTGTACCAAAGAAGCATGTTCAATCAGGGATGGTATGGAGGATCTTGAGAAGTATGGAATTCAGGTATTGGGGGTGAGCACGGATGGAGTTAAATCTCATGAGAATTTTAAAAACAAATATGAACTCAATTTCCCGCTCCTGAGTGACAAGGGTAAAAATATAGTTAAGGCATATGGTGTTGAGAGTATGTTCGGTTCTGCAAAGCGAGAGACATTCTTGATCGATAAATCAGGGAATATCAGGTACATATGGGAGAAGGTTAAAGCTGATTCTCATGCTGCGGAAATCATTGAAAAAGCGAAGGAACTGGGCTTAGTTTAGCTAATTTATCAAAAAACTATTTTTTTCTGCTACATTAATCTTTTATTAATCGTTTATATTAATGGAATACAAACATGGAAAGCTTTACTTATCGGTCACGTATCAAAACATCTGCTAAAGATCTATTTAAATGGCATACACGCGCAGGGGCATTTGAAAGGCTGACCCCCCCATGGAAGGTTGTCGAGTTCTTAGAGAGAAGCAATGGAATAGAAGATGGTTCAAGGGTCATTATAAGAACCAAGATAGGACCAGTTCCAATGATTTGGTTAATCGAGCACAGGGATTATAAAGAAGAAAAGCAATTTTGTGACATACAGATTAAAGGGCCTTTTAGACATTGGGAACATACACACTCATTTGTTCCTGATGGCCCAAATGCATGTTTCATGGAGGATAATGTTAAATTTTTATTACCCATTGGGGCGTTGGGTGAACTCTTTGGGAATGAGTTGGTAATCAGAAAGCTTGAAACCTTTTTTGAATACCGTCATGGTACTCTTATGAAAGATATAAAAATGCATAAGAAGTACGGAGTAAAATCTATGCAAATATTGATAACTGGTTCAACGGGACTGATAGGTGCTTCGCTGATTCCGTTTCTCACAACTGGTGGACACAATATATCCTGTCTTAAACGTGATAAATTAAAAATTGGGGAGAATGATTCATACTGGAACCCCGAAAAAGGTGAGATCGAGGTACCGAAACTTGAGGGATTCGAAGCGGTAGTACATTTGAGTGGAGAAAATGTCGCCGGCCGATGGTCAGATGAAAAAAAGGCCGAAATAGAAGACAGCAGGGTTAAGAGCACAGGGCTTTTATGTAATGCGCTTTCCAAGCTTGAGAAGAAACCAAGTGTGTTGGTGTGTGCTTCTGCCATCGGGTTTTATGGTAATCGCGGTGAGGAGATTTTAACAGAAGAAAGTAAGCCAGGAAAGGGATTTCTGGCTGACGTCACCAAGAAATGGGAGGCAGCTACAGGAATAGCGAGGAAAGCCGGTATTCGTGTGGTTAATTTACGGTTGGGAGTTGTCTTAAGCCCACGTGGCGGCGCCTTGGGGAAAATGCTTTTCCCGTTTCGTATGGGTCTAGGGGGAAAGCTTGGCAGCGGGGGCCAGTACATGAGTTGGATCTCAATTGATGATGTGATTGGAGCGATTTATCATGCCATCAAAAACGATTCTCTTGAAGGGCCTGTAAATGCAGTTTCACCGAAACCGGTTACAAACCTGCAATTCACAAACACGTTGGGGAATGTGATTAATAGACCTACTTTTTTTACGATGCCTTCTCTACTATTAAGAACATTATTCGGTGAAATGGCTGACGAAACCCTGCTTTCAAGTACTCGAGTGATACCATCTAAGTTGTTGTCGACTGACTATGAGTTTCAATTTACTGATTTAGAAGCATCTCTTAGGAATCTGTTAGGAAAACCGAAGGTCTGATACAATAGTTGTTTGTGGCGGATGATTAGTGTAATCCTAAAATGATTATTCGGTCTGTCAAAACATCTTCTCCTCTGTGTTGTATGTTTAATATTTCAAAAACTTCTTATTATTCTTGAAATTTATGGCTTGAAAATAGGGAGAAGTTTACCAGTGGATAAAGCGAACAAGAAAGGAGCGCATAAACTCGGTGCACTTAGGGAAATAGATATGGATCCGGATCCCGTCATTCAGTTTAGGAAATGGTATGAAGACGCATTCAGGTCTAAGTCTATCCAGCCGGATGCTATGACCGTGGCTTCGGCGACAAAAGACGGTAAGCCTTCCGCGAGAATGATGCTTCTTAAAGATGTTGACAGCGAAGGGTTTGTGTTTTATACGAACCGAGAAAGTAGAAAGGGCGAAAATTTTTCACAAAACCCTAAAGCCGCTATTGTATTCTGGTGGCCCTTGTTCGAAAGACAGGTCCGTGTAGAAGGAATTATTGAGAAGATTTCAGATAATGAGGCTGATTCATATTTTAAGACTAGACCTAGAGGAAGTCGACTTGCGGCATGGGCATCAAATCAAAGTAGGGTCGTTAGCAGCCGAGAGGCTCTCGATCATCGATTTAGTGAATTAGAGGCCTTATATAAAGGTCGTGATATTTCAAGACCCCCGTATTGGGTTGGTTATCGACTCAGGCATTCTACAATTGAATTCTGGCAGGGTAGGCCAAATAGACTCCATGACCGATTGAAGTACAGGCAAGTCGATGGGGAGGGCTGGATTATAGAGCGTCTTTCGCCATAACTAGATTACTCCCGCCGGTTGCTCACAGGGCCAGAAATTACTTCTCTCATAATCTTGAGATACTGTGATTCACGATCAGATTGTAAAAGGGGAAATATAAAGTGTTCTATCAGACAGAAACGAACCAGCACCATGTAGTAATAATAGGAGGTGGATTTGGTGGATTATACGCTGCAAAGGCTCTTGGAAAAACCGACGTGAGGATAACTCTCGTTGATAAGCGAAATTTCCATCTGTTTCAACCGTTACTGTACCAAATTGCGATTGGAGGACTATCACCCGGTGATATAGCTTCACCACTCAGAGCGGTATTGCGAAAATATAAGAATATCGAGGTCATAAAGGCAGAGGTAATTGATTTAGACCCGGAACACAGAAGAATCACGTTCCGAGACGGCGAGCTAAATTACGATTCACTGATAGTTGCGACTGGTTCTACTTACAATTATTTTGGTCATGATGAGTGGGCAGAGATAGCCCCGGGTATAAAGACAATCGAAAACACACTTGATATTCGTCATCGTATATTTCTTGCGTTTGAGGCAGCAGAGCGAGAGGCTGATATAGCTCAACAGAAATCGTGGATGCGGTTCGTGATAATAGGAGCGGGGCCGACCGGTGTGGAACTCGCAGGTGCAATTGGAGAACTGGCTCAAAGTACATTAAGAAATGATTTTAGACATATTGATACATGCGAGACTGAGATAATCTTGTTGGAAGGAACGGATAGGATATTGCCTACATACCCGGAGGAGCTTTCGATAAAGGCCCAGGAATCACTCGAACGATTAGGAATTACGGTGAATAAGAATGCGATGGTAACTGGTATCAAAAAAAGCTTCGTCACATTCTCTAAAGATGGAAAAGAAGAAACGATTCAGGCTAAGACGATACTATGGGCTGCGGGAGTAAAAGCATCATCTCTGGGTGAGGTACTTGCCAGACGTACTGGCGGAAAACTGGATAGTGCAGGTCGTGTTATAGTCGAACCGGATCTCAGCATTCCTGGCTTTGACAACATTTTTGTTATTGGAGACCTCGCGAATTTCAGCCATGAGGATGGGAGGCCACTTCCGGGAGTAGCGCCCGTCGCCATGCAGGAAGGGCTCTATGTAGCAAAGCTCTTGGAAAGCCGATTTAGAGGAAGGAACTTACCTCCATTCAAGTATAAAAACAAGGGAAGCCTTGCTGTCATAGGACGAAATGCCGCGGTAGCAGACTTTGGTAGATTTCGGTTCAGCGGGTTTTTTGCATGGCTGATCTGGATTTTTATACACATTCAATATCTTATCGAATTTGATAATAAAGTTCTGGTACTTATTCAATGGGCTTGGAATTACTTTACTCGAAAACGCGGTGCCAGACTTATCACCGGTGAGGATACTAAAGTACTTTCTGAAAAGTAGGGAGAGGAGATAAAAGAACGGAAAGCTGACATTCTTATAACTTCCATAACATGATAATCTGAAGATCTTACAGAGGAATAATTGGTATCCTTATGTTTCAGCTATGCTACGCTTTTCCAAGTACTTAGGAAGTCAGGTTTAACTAGTGAATTCCCTGTAGCTTGCTGCAGGGAGTTTCATTCCGGAATTACAATCGAAGAGATATGATCCGGAATGTATCTATATCAAAAAATACATCCCGGAATTAAGAAAAATAGAAAACGAGAGACTACATGATCCTTTAACGTATGATTTGCAATATTGTAGACCGGTAGTCGATCATTATAGTATGAGTGTAATAACAAAAAAGATTTATATGAAATCTTTGACTTAGCTAAAGGCTCGATTCTTTTTAATGCCTATATATATAATTACCGTTCCAATCATTAACTCTATTGATTTTTCTAAGAGGAATCCGGCTTCTTTTAAGAGGCCAATAAAGTTGTCTCTGTCCGGAAATTTTGAAATCGAATCACCGAGATATTGATACTCCTCTCTTTTATTGAAGACCGATGCTACGAGCGGTAGAACTCGTTTAAGGTAAAACATATATATTGGCCCAAAAATTTTATTGTTTGGGACTGCAAATTCAAGTATTCCCAATTTACCCGTTGGTTTTAAAACCCTATTCATTTCCTCTAATGATTTCAGAGGGTCTACTGTATTTCTTATTCCAAAGGCTATGGTGATCGCATCAAAACTATCATCTCTGAATGGTAGGCTTTCACCAACCGCTCGTATAAAATTTATTTTCTTGTTTAAGCCAATGCAGTTTATTTTCTTTTGTCCGAGAACTAACATTTGAGCGCTGGGATCCAGACCAATAGCGTTCCTCTGGTTATTATTTTTTAAAATCTCAATCAAAACCTCACCAGTGCCAGTGGCAATATCAAGGACATAATCAGTACCTTCTATTTCTTTAGCCAATCTCTCTCTCCATCGCTTGTCCCTACCTAGGCTGAAAATTGTATTGAGCAGGTCGTAGTTTTCTGCTACAGAGTTAAAGATGGACCTAGTATTTGGCATGATATGCAAATGGTTGTTACTATATTATTTGATTTGGACAATCCCTAAAAGATTTACTATTTGTGAAGCCATTTACAAAATTGCCCTTCGTCCCTTATCTCAAATAGTGATTTATCCCTATAAACCTGTTTCAAAATATATAAGAATTTAAGGTTCAGTCAAACACTATTAAACAGTCTCCTTCATGTTGATCGTTTCTTCCAGATTGCTATAGAGTTTCTAGTGTCATTGATGCGAGCCCATTGATTTTGCTCAGTAGTAACTCCGCGAAGGAATTCCCTCGTCTACTGTCAATTAAAGATTCAGGATACATTTGAGAATATCCGAGGTGGTTATAATTCCAACCAGATCCCCGGTACTCGAAACGACAGGAAGGGCATTGAATTTTTTCTCACATATTATTCGAGCCGCCTTTTCCACCTCCGCATCGTCAGATATTGTGACGAGATCGAAACGCATCACATCTCGCACATTTAAACTTGACTCTACATAAGTTTGAACGATTGCCATACGGAGATCTCTGTCTGTAACAATGCCGATTAGTTTTCCATTCTCAACCACGGGGGCCTGACGGAAGTGGTGCTTCAAAAGTGTCTGAAAAGCACCGTTGATGCTCTCATCGGGCGAGAGGCTCACGGGATTAAGAGTCATGAGTTCCTTTATCAACATATATTTACTCTATCATTAAATTTAGCATGTATTATACCAAGAGTTAATCTCCAGAAAAGGAAAATAAATTGAAAACCTAATTGACACTAATCCCATAAGCAAGGGTAGCTACACGATCGTTTTCCGAGTTATCTCCCATTTTGTGATGGAGCCTAAACATTAATTTAAATGTCTCGACAAACGACACCACGAATGCGGGATCTTAAGCGATTGAGCATACTCATCGCGATCGCACTTGACAGAAACGTGCTTGAAGGCTGCTGCATTGGTTTTTTTGTGCCTTGATATTAAGGTTGTCGCTTATGAAGATTGGCATGGCAAGCCGTTTACTGAAATGAGTGATGGCTAACACAAAAGGATTAAGCGCAAAAATTTAATTGAAGGACATTACTTAATTGGAATTATACTTTACATAAATGAGTTGAAAAGGACTTGGTCAATCATTTGAGATTAGGTCTTTGAATTCAAAACTTTACTTCGAATGTCTGTTCTTTTCCATCTCTTAAAACTCTGACGAAGGCTGTATCTCCCCTTTCTTTATAGAGTAGATTTATCTTAAGGTCCTCTATAGAGTCTATTGGATTGTTATCGAAATAGAAAATCTTATCGCCTTTTTGTAAGCCGGATTTTTTTGCTATGCTTTCTTCGTCGAAGCCATTTATTTTAACCTCTTCACTAGCTTTATCTACGAGAATTCCCAATTTAGGGGATTCTGTTGCACCTAGCACTTCGGGGAAGATCCGGAAGTCAGCAACATCATCGCCATCTTCCTCGTCATTTAATATTGTTGAGTATTGAAATCCATTCCTTCTGTATGTTTTTTTTGGTATGCCGTAACCGTATATGAGGTGGCCGTTTCCAGCTAAAACCACCATCTGGTAATCTGGATTTTCGTTCAGAAATTCAGAGATGGATTCCGCCATAGTTTCGTCCCAAAGTATTTGAACCTGGTAGAAGAGGTTGAAATCTTTTCCCTCTGATCCCGGATGGAACTTGAAGGTTTCTTTTAGCAGCCTCCTGTATTTTCCGTCGGAGAAGTCCATCTCGGCAGGAATCCTTTTGCGATCTTCGTCGGTCAAGGATAGGACACCGTCTTCAGATACCTTTTTTACAATTTCGCTCTCAGCATTCAATGCGACGACAGGGATGTTGTTCTCTCTTGCGAAATCGATAATAGGCCTGTAAAGCCTATAATCCAAGCCCCATTTCTTGTAATATTCCGTTTTTTTCAGGAATTGTCTTTCGTCTATGTGTCCACTTGAATAGTCGTTCATGAATTGCTGGAACGGTTTTTCGAACATTTCCATTCCTATGGCTAAGTTTCTATTTATTTTGGCAAGCCTCTTTATTATCTTCACTTGAGTCATATGATGTGCGGGCTGGTCATGTTCTTCCCCGATATAAATGATCTTTTTATCCTTAATATGATCGACTATGTTCTCCAAATCTAATTCACTTTGTATTGAATTTTCTTTCTCAATTTCATTTCTATTAACATTAATTCCGTTTTCAGATAGGGCTATTTCTTTCGTCACATTTTTTCCATTTTTAAAATTTAGGATTGAGTAAATGCCGTAATGGGTAATCTTTTTTGCTGCTGCTTCTACTTCTTCCTTTGATTCCCCGTTGACGAGGGCTATTACCTTTTGCTCATCAAACGGGTTTTCTTTCACGATGACGTTGAAGCCTTCCTCATCTAGTTCAGTTCCTCCAAATATTCTTTTTATAAGCGGAATGTCCTTTCCTAGTACAATTAAAGTACCGGATTTTAAGTCATCGATATCTATCTCTTCTGATGCTTTAAATTCTATCTCTTTGTCGTTAAACAAATCAATGAATTTCTGATATATTGCTTTTTCATCTCTTTCCAATACGAAGATAATTCTTTTCTCGCCCATTATCCTCGATATGACCGGTGGAAATTCAGGCTCTGAAAGCTTTCTTGGCACGTCGTAATCTTCGTCTATAACAACTCTTTGAGGCTCAGTGTCTAAATTAATTCTAAATGTTTCTGCATCCTTCGTAAGTTTGAGAATTTGCTTTTTCTTTGTATGATCAGCGGAATAGATTGATACCGGTAAATCGAACTGATAAACATTTTCATTTTGCGATAGCTCGATCTCAAGCAGGTAGCGACCGTTTTCATGACTAAGTTTTGTGTTCTTTATTTCTAACTCGGGCAATCCTTTTTTATTTAACCATTGATCGAAAAACCAACCCAGATCTTTGTTATTCATTTTTTCAAAGCTCATTTTTATATCATCCCAGTCTGCTATTTCAAACTGATTTTCAGAGATGAAGTCTTTTATGGAATTTTGAAAGTTGCGTTTACCTACAGCACGCTTCAGGAGATGAAAAACCATTGCAGATTTGCCATAGCCAATGGCTCTAGATCTTTTGTCCGAGACTCCTTGGAAATCTTTTAATGGGAAATCGTTATTCTGATCTACGAATGATTGATAATTTATTAAAAGATTTTTCCTATAGTCGGATCCATTTCCCTTCTGATCCTCATAATAATGGTCTGCTAGATATGTTGTAAGGCCTTCGCTCCAGTTCCCTTTCTCAAAGGCTACATACACATGATTTCCAAGCCATTGATGAAGGATCTCGTGTCCCAAAGAAGTGTCAACGATAAAAGGAAGCCTTATAACGCTACTGCCAAGGAGGGTAAAGGTTGGCATCGAGTATCCTGTAGGAAAAGTATTTTCAACAATCGAGAACCTTTTGTATGGGAATTCACCAAATAAATTATCATATAGATCAATGTATCTCTTGGAATAATCGAGGTATGTTTTTGAATAGCCTTCGTCTTCCACAAAAAAGTATGTGTAGATATCAATGTTCTTGTGCTTTTCCTTATTTGCAACAAATCTATTGGAGGCCACAAGATGTACGTGATCGAGGGGATGGGGGAAACTAAATTTAAATGCAGTGTCGTTATCCCCCTTAACTTCGTCGATTTGCTCAGCTTCCGAAACAGCTAAGTATCCTTTTGGCAGTTTGGCCGACAGTTTATAGTAACAAGGAGTGCCCAAGTGCGGATACCAGTCGCCCACTAGGAATACACCATTGTCAACAACAGAATTCTGAGAGGAATTGTATTTAAACGTAGCGGTAAACTCTATGATAATATGATCATTTTTATCGCCTTCTATTCTTATTTCGTCTAGATTTTGCGAATAGGAAATTTTATCAGTTTCTATAATGTTTAAATTCTTTGTGGTTAATACGAGTGACTGCCTTTTATCTGGAATTATTTTCATTTTCTCAACGATTGTGGAATCTGAAACATCTATGTTGACATCCAGTTCACATAAAGGGTACGCATATGCCAGATGAGAGCCTAATAGAAGAAAGAATGCAAGGTACTTAAGGTAAGCCATGATATTAATCAAAACGGTGATGACTAGAATTGGGGATAGTTTTTGAAATTACTCAGTAAGAATTGATATATATTCCTCCTTCTATAATTAATCCCAAACGCAAATTCCTTCAAGTGTAAATAAAACGTAGCTTTATTAATTGCTCGAAATCTGGCTAACCTCATTTTAGCATGACCCCAAAATCCTTCAATCCGATTGATATCAAAGACTTTATGGGAAAACTGTCGGGTTGTCTAAGAATGGTGGTAAAACTTTTGGGGCTCAGAGTAGATCAACCGGTAAAAGCGGGGACTTTAAACCGAAGTTGAATAAAGCTTTCTCAGCTATTTGGAAATGTAAAACATCACCGCGTACAGTTTTGTTGTAAGATTATCGTACATCTCATATCCTGCTCAATTCTTGACTAGTTCCTAACATGCTGAAATTGTTTGGAAAGATTGCTCTTAACATTGGCATGTGCTTTGCAGCGTAAAGGTGTATATAGTTTGTAAAAAGGGATAACTCAAGATGAGGACGGAGAACGATTTATTCCGATATGGCGATGACATAGGGCCGCTAAAGATCATCCACGTCTATGAGCCTTCGATTCAGTTGAAGGCGATCTTGGTTGTTGACAACGTGGCTAGAGGACCTTCAATCGGTGGCCTACGCCTGGCGCCTGATGTAAGCACCGAGGAGTGTTACCGTCTAGCACGAGCAATGACCTTGAAGAATGCCGCTGCTGATCTTCATCACGGGGGCGGCAAATCGGTAATGTTTGGAGATCCGAATATGCCAAAGGCCGAGAAAGAAGAGCTCATACGCTGTCTTGCAAAGGCATTGCGCAATGATGAGGAATACATATTCGGACCAGATATGGGGACAGACGAAGAATGCATGGCATGGGTGAATGACGAGATCGGGAGAGCCGTAGGCTTGCCCCGTGAGATTGGTGGTATACCGCTTGATGAAATAGGTGCAACCGGCTGGGGTCTCATGCATTCCACTGAGGTAGCCCTGGAATTCTGCGAGTTAAAATTAGAAGATGCTCGTTTCGCTGTTCAGGGATTTGGTGCAGTGGGCAAACATTCTGCGCGCTTTCTCGCTGAGAGGGGTGCGGTAATGGTGGCGGCCGCAGACTCAAAAGGTGCCATTCATAACCCAGATGGTATTGATGTAAATGAATTGATTGAGCTCAAGGCTGAGGGGGTCAGTGTATCGAATTATTCACGTGGGTATCCAATTGACCGGGATGCCATTATCGATGTAGAATGCGATGTCTGGATCCCTGCCGCGCGCCCGGATGCTATTAACGAGAACAATGTAGAACGCCTCAAGACAAAGCTAGTGATAGCAGGAGCAAATATACCGATAACACTTGGCGCCGAAAAGGTTCTAGCGGAGAAGGACATAGTCTGCGTGCCCGATTTCATAGCCAACGCTGGGGGGGTGATCTGTGCGGCAATGGAGTACAGGGGTGCGAGTGAGTCGGAGGCGTTCAGTGTCATTGAAGAGAAGTTACGGCGAAATACTAGACAGGTTTTGGAATATGCTGCAAATAACAGTATATTGCCGCGACAAGCAGCTTTGGAACTGGCGTTGAAAAGAGTTAAGAAGGCGATGAGTTTCCGGCGTTTTTCATCCTTTTCATCCGCACCCAATTTTGTATAGGCAGCAAGGAAAAAGACTATGTTTCAGATTCGATTTCACGGGAGAGGCGGACAGGGCATAAAGACGGCTAGTCGTGTTTTGAGCACGGCCTTTTTTCTTGAGGGTTTTGAAGTTCAGGATGCACCGCTCTACGGCGCAGAGAGGCGTGGTGCCCCCATCTTTGCATACGTTCGCGCTTCAAGACACCCCATTAACGAGCGTGGTATAATTCAGCGCCCCGACCTGGTTATAGTTGCGGATGACACCTTGGTGCCTGTGCCCGCTGCTGGTGTACTGAGGGGTATTAGCAATAGAACTGTCTTATTGATCAGCAGTCATGAGTCGCCGGAAACCTGGAGTGACCGTCTGAATATTCAATCGAAGATATTGATTCTGCCTGGAACGTAAAAGGTAGAAGCCCGCGCGGAACAGCCGTTCATTGGAGCGGCCTGCGCGGGAGCTGCGGCTTCTTTGTTAGGGGTAATTTCGCGTGACTCTTTGGCAGAGGCTATCCGTGCCGAACTTGCGACTCTAGGAGCAGAGATCGTCGATAAAAATCTTGAGAGGGCAGAATCAGCCTTCCAACTGATGCGTGATCATTCGGGTTGCGTAATGGAGGGCGAAGATGTTTCAGCGGCTAATTATAACCCTCCAGATTGGGTGGATTTGCCATTTGAAGAGGCAAGTAAATCTGCTCCGGCGATCCATGCAGGTCTTACCAGTGTGGAGGTCAAAACGGGCTTGTGGCGCACGCTGCGCCCCGTGATCGATTACGACCGCTGTAAGCGCTGCTGGTGGGTTTGCAGCACATTCTGTCCGGATAGTGCCATCCTGGTTACTGCGGGTGGCAGCCCACAGATCGATTATGATCATTGTAAGGGCTGCATGATATGCGTGGCTCAGTGTCCATCACATGCAATCGAAGCGATTTGGGAACACGAGGTAAAGGAACATCTAGGGGGCTAAAATCATGACTCGTACATTGCTCACAGGCAACGGGGCCGCAGCGTGGGGGGGGCGTTTGGCAAGGGTAGACTATATACCTGCATTCCCAATCACACCGCAGACAGAGATAATTGAGACCCTTTCCAACTGGATAGACAGCGGGGAAATGGCTGGTCGCCTTGTGATGCTCGAATCCGAACACTCCATGCTTACAGCTGCCGGTGGTGCGGCTGCCACCGGTGTTCGGGTGTTAAGCGCGACATCGAGTCAGGGATTGTTATATGCTATGGAAATGGTTTATACAGTTGCCGGTTGGCGAACACCTTTTGTGCTGATAAATGTATCCCGTGGCTTGTCTTCACCAATCACCCTTGAACCAGACCATAACGACGTATTGGCGGCGCGCGACTCTGGGTTTCTGCAGATTCATTGTGCTACCTGTCAGGAAGTTTTGGACACTACCCTGATGGCTTTCCGCCTGGCAGAAGATAAACGAGTACGCTTACCCGTCATCGTTAATATGGATGGATTCTATCTTTCATTTACCCGTGAGCCTGTGGAATTACCGGAAGCCGGTGCTGTGGATGCTTTTCTGCCACCTTTTGATCCTGAGAACATTGTATTTCGTGCCAGTACGCCTACGAGTCAGGCAGTCGCTGTACTAGGAGGTTCGCCTTACTCTTATTTTCGTTATGAAATGCACCTTGCCGCCTTGAATGCCCTTGAAGTGTACGACGAAATTTCAAAGGCATTTGCGCAACAATTCGGAAGGAAACATGATTCGATCGAGTCTTATCAATCTGAGGATGCTGATATTTTGTTTGTTATGATGGATTCCTTCGCTACCAAAGCGAAAGCCGCCATTGACCGGTTGCGAGACGCTGGAAAAGCAGTAGGGTTGTTACGTCCGCGACTGATACGTCCCTTCCCGGCGGAGCATATGCAGCGCTTGCTTGCTGGCAAAAGAGGTGTTGCTGTAATTGATCAGAACCTGTCTATTGGCAAAGGTGGAGTATTACATTCCGAGTTGGCATCTGTCCTCTATGGTCAGAAGGGAGCCCCACCAATACTGGCAAGTTTTATCGGTGGTCTGGGCGGTCGGGATATCTCTGCCGAAGAATTCTTTGAAATGGCGGAGGTAACACGCAGGGCAGTCGACTCAGGTAAAACGCCTCCACCCAGGTTGCTATATAACCGTGATGAACTCAGGGAGATCAGAAAATTGCAGGCGGTAGCCCACGTTGAGCGTCAAGAACTTGGAGAAAAACCATGAGCGAAACCGAAACTGCATTTAGACGGATGAAGGATTTGCCCTCCACACACCTGCTGGGTACTGGAACCCCTATGTGCGCCGGTTGCGGTGGGTTACAGGCGCTTCACGTGATCTATGACATCCTGGGTGGAAAGACTGTATTTGTAAATGCCGCAGGCTGCATGACACTACTATCCGTTTATCCATTCACACCGTTTAGGGGCTCCTGGCTATACACGTCTATGGCTTCTGCGCCCGCTGGAGCGCAGGGGATTCGTGATGCGTTGGATATTCTGTTGGAACAAAATCGTATTACGCCCGAAGAGGATCTGGATGTCGTGGTGCTGACAGGTGATGGTGCTGCCTATGGAATGGGACTCTCTGCCACATCAGGCGCTATGGAACGGGATCTGGATTTTATTTACATCTGTTACGACAATGAGGGATATGGCAACACTGGGCAACAGTACTCTGGTGCAACACCGCATGCGGCAAGGACGGCAACAAGCAAAGGTCCCCGCGGTTTTGTCGGATACAAGAAGGACTTGTTTTCCATATGGGCTGCGCATAAGCCTGCCTACTTGGCAACTGTAATAGGCAGCGAGCCAGTTGACCTTGCGCGTAAAATTGAAAAGGTTAAGGACTTAAGAGGCCCTCGTATGATAATTACCCTTGCACCTTGCCCAACAGGTTGGGATTTCGATCCGAGCGAGAGTATAGAGATTGGAAAGCTTGCTGTAAAAACAGGCGTGTGGCCTTTAAAAGAATACGTGAATGGTAAAGTGGTACACACGAAAAAGCCCTATCCGAGAATACCTATTGAAGAGTATTTGAGGAGACAGGGGAGGTTTGCCCACCTGTTTAAACCAGAGCGAAACGAGAGATTGCTCGCAGAGCTTCAGGCAAAGGTAGATGAGTATTGGGAAGACTTAGAGAGAAGCTCATTCGGTACCAGTTGACAAAGGGGATTGCCAGACAATTATCTACAACCCATATGACAGGTACGCTAAAAAGCTATTTCCATCGAGGCGGTCTTGAGCCGCTGCTCGGTGCCACCATCCCTGAGCATTTTGCAGATGTGGTGAAACGATTTTCAGATCGAGAAGCAGTCGTCTCGATACTCCAGAATCAACGATTAACCTATGCACAGCTTGCAAACGCTGTAGATAACCTAGCGCGTGGGCTTTTGGGCATTGGTTTCAATAAAGGTGATCGAATTGGCATCTGGTCTACCAACAATATTGAATGGTTGTTGTTACAAATGGCTACCGCGAGCATAGGTGCTATCCTGGTCAACATAAATCCGGCCAATCGTAGCCGAGAATTGGCCCATGCCCTTAAGCTTGCTAATGTGCAGGGTCTATTTCTGATCCCAAAATTTCGCACCAGTGATTACGTGTCCATGATTATAGAGCTTATCCCGGAACTTGAATCCAAGACTCCCGGGAAGTGGAAGAACGAGGATTTCCCAGCTATGAGAAGTGTAGTTATTTACAACCCGGATGACGCCGATGGAACAGAGCGCCCATACGCCGGTTTTCTCACCTGGTGGGAAGTGCTTGCCGAGGGCGGAAAGGTAACAATTGAGAGGCTTCGGGCGGCGACAGAATTACTTGACCGCGACGACCCAATTAATATCCAGTATACATCGGGTACCACCGGTTTCCCCAAGGCTGTTGTCCTGACCCATCACAACATCCTTAATAATGCTTATTTCTCCTCTCTTGCGATGCATTTTACCGAGACTGACCGTCTCGTGGTACCCATTCCATTCTATCATTGCTTTGGCATGGTACTTGCCAATTTGCTTTGTTTGTCTGTAGGCGGCTGCATCGTGATCCCCAGTGAGCATTTTGATGCGCTATCTGTACTCAGAGGGGTAGAACAGGAGAGGTGTACGGCCATACACGGGGTACCGACCATGTTCATCGCCGAACTGGAGGATCCCCAATTCAAAGAGTTTGATCTATCTAGCCTCAGAACTGGAATAATGGCGGGTGCCCCTTGCCAGCCGGCCCTTATGAAGCGTGTTATGGAGGATATGCATTGCAGTGAAATACTTATAGGTTATGGAGAAACCGAGGCTTCACCGATCACGCATTTAACCACACGTGATGATACATTAGAGCGGCGCACTGAGACCGTAGGTAGAAACTTGCCGCATCAGGAGGTCAAGGTGGTAGATCTTGATACTGGACGGACCCTGCCACTTGGTGAGGTTGGTGAGATCTGTTTCCGCGGGTACCACGTTATGCTCGGGTATTATGGAGATGAGGAATCAACCCGTAAAGCCATTGACGATCATGGTTGGCTGCATTCCGGTGATCTGGGTACACTGGATTCCGAGGGTTACGTGCAAATTACAGGAAGGTTGAAGGAAATGATTATTCGCGGGGGGGAAAATATCTATCCAAGAGAGATTGAAGACTATATCTTTACTCACCCAAAAGTGGCGGAAGTTGCTGTGTTTGGGGTGCCGGATGAATATTACGGCGAAGAGGTGATGGCATGGATTAAGCTACACGAGGGACAAACGGCAACCGAGAATGAACTGAGGGGATTTTGCAAGGGTAAGATTGCTCACTTCAAGATACCTAAATATATCTGGTTTGTGGAGGAATTTCCCATGACAGTAACCGGTAAGCTCCAAAAGTTTCGCATGCGAGAAATCGCGATGGAAAAACTGGAGAAACGGAAAATGAAATGAAACGTTGTAACACAAGAACAGATTGATTTGGCAATAACTGATAACACGACTGAACTCCCATACTACCTTAGATCAACTTCGTAAGAGGAGCGGGAATAGGCTTAATTTTCGGCAGGAATAGGGTTACCTTGGGATGAAGTCTATATACGGATATAGGCAAGTATTAGAGTGCCCTTAGTGAATGATGAAATTATTCAGGCAACTGCCAATCAAAATTCTGACCTAATTCAATTACTTTAGACCCTTACGCTCTAGCAACACGATCGTAATCTGTAACAGATGGAATGTTTGCCTTCTCAATCTTAACCTTTGAAAATGCTTGTATTCTCTTAAACTCGGTATATTGCCAGTGAGTAATAAAGGTGATGGCCATGCCTTCCTTACCGGCTCTACCTGTTCTTCCTATTCTGTGTATATAGCTTTCGGGATCTTGAGGAATATCATAGTTTACTACGTGCGTAATACCACTAACGTCGAGCCCTCTTGCAGCGACATCGGTGGCAATTAGAATATCAACCTGTCCGTTTCTAAAGAGCCTCATAACCTTTTCTCGCTCTCTTTGAGAATAATCCCCATGAAGCCCTCGGACTTTATAACCCTTTCTGTTAAGTGCAGTCGCCAGATCATCTACACCTGTCTTAGTCTTACGGAATACAAGAAGTAACCCGTCCAATTCTGAATCAATTAATCTGCAGAGGACATTAAACTTATCGAACTCCGTAACAACATAAAACTTATGACTGGTTTGGGGAACCGTAGGCGTATCTTTTGAGATCTTTACCTCTACCGGGTCCTTCATATAACGTTTTGCCAGCCAAGAGATCTCTGCTGGAATTGTGGCCGAGAACATCATTCTCTGACAGTTTTTCGGGATTTGGGCAAGGATAAACTTCATGTCGTCGATAAATCCCATATCGAGCATCCGGTCCGCTTCATCCAGTACAGCAAAACGTACGGACTGGAGGTTTAACGTACCGCGCCTTATATGATCAATGACCCTCCCGGGGGTTCCCACCACGATATGAACTCCTTTCCTGAGCTGAGCCAGCTGTTTACCTATAGGCTGACCACCATAAACGGGAATTACATACGTCTTCTTATGTTTTCCTATTTTTTCAAATTCCTTTGCGACCTGAAGCGCTAGCTCTCTGGTCGGAGTGAGCACTATTGCCTGAACCACCTTTTCCGAAGGATTGATCTTTTCAACAATCGGTATGGCAAAGGCGAACGTCTTGCCGGTGCCAGTCTGAGCCTGGCCTATTAAATCCCTTCCACTTAGAAGCTGTGGAATTGATTCCTGCTGAACAGGGGTGGGAGTGCTTAGTCCAATCTCCCTTATTGCCTTGGAAACGCCTTCTGATAAATAAAATTCTTCAAACTTCAACTTAAACCTCCAACTTGGTCCAATAACTGGACACTTATGATTTTTTTGTCTTTTCAGTTATTCGTCCAAGGAGGGGAAAATAAGTCTTCTTTTTGTTTGGAGAGTAATGCCGGTTACCCTAGAAGAAGAAACTATTTACCTACGAAGCCGACAACTTTATATAGACTTTAGACATAAAGTGTACCTAAGAACCTGTAGATTTACAAATGGAGGGTTTAAAAAAGAGGGGAAAGACATCATCTTTGCTAAAATGTCTGGAACCTATCTATGATATTTAACGATTATTGAAAAAATGAAGTCTCCGGTTGTGAGGATTATTGAAATGATTTTTTTGAAAATGATGTCCGTGATGTCCCTGATTTAATTTGTGTACAAAGAGATGATTGCCATGTTGCTGTATTATGTAGTGGCCGTGGTTGAGGCTATAGTGGATTGCGCTGGGACTTGTACTGAAACCCCATTGACTACCGTTAGAAAATAGAAAATCATCCGCAAAGCTGAAAAGTGGAATTGAGAGCATCGGGAAGAAGCTAACTATCGGAATTGCTATCAATCTCTTCATATTCGCCTACCTCCAAATTTGATCTTTATATATATTAATTTTGTGTTACAAAAATAGTTTCACGTTTGAAGTTTTAATCATAAAAAAGCTAGCTACCGACTCCAATAGCCATTATACTTCATCTCCACAAGTCTACTACAACTCTTCCTTTTTGCTTTCCCTGCAACATGAGTTCTATATTAGTGCCCAATTCCTCCAATGAAATCTCAGAAGTCAGCTGACTAAGCTTCTCCAGTTTCCATTCGTTTGCAATTTTTTGCCACACTTTCTTGCGCAAATCTATCGGACAGTTCGCAGAATCTATACCCACGAGGCTAATACCTCTCAGAATAAAAGGGTACACATTCGTATTCAGTTCATGAGAAGCAACATTGCCGCAACACGTGACAATCCCTCCAGGTTTAGTAGATTTAATTGCAGTTGCTAAAATGTCTCCACCCACAGCGTCGATGACTCCCGCCCAGCGACCCTTCAGAAGCGGTCTACTCGTCGTATCTCTTGCTTCATCTCTACTTATTACTTCTTTTGCTCCCAGGTCCATAAGAAAATTCCTTTCGTCTAACTTACCTGTTGATGCAACCGCCTGATAACCGACTTTAGCAAGGATGGCAACTGCGATACTACCAACTCCACCCGTTGCGCCTGTAACCAATATTTCCCCACTTTCGGGATCGATCCCATGTTCTTGAATCTTAAAAACGGAAAGGGCTGCGGTGAATCCGGCCGTACCATAAACCATACTTTCTTTTAAAGTTAGCCCGCTTGGAAGTTTCACAATCCAATCAGCCGGAACTCTTATGTATTGCCCGAACCCCCCCGACGTATCCATGCCCAAGTCGT
This sequence comes from Thermodesulfobacteriota bacterium, assembly GCA_036397855.1. NCBI lineage: Bacteria > Pseudomonadati > Thermodesulfobacteriota > Thermodesulfobacteriota bacterium. Next base: position 35,064 of record DASWID010000128.1, read on the forward strand.
AGCCATGTACAATGACTTCTTCACCAGGCTCAAAATCAGTTCTCTTACTCTTCTCGACGATTCCAGAAGCATCAACCCCCGGCGTGTGTGGATAATTTTTTGTAACACCTTTATTCCCAATCGCAGAAAGCGCATCTTTATAATTCAAAGACGAATATTTAACCTGGATCAATACATCTCCTTCAGGTAGTTCATCTATAGACTTTTCGGTGATTTCTCTTATATACTTTTTATCATGAGTTTCTCTAACGACCATAGCCTTGAATTTTTGTATACTCAACTCACATGTCCTCCTTCAGATATTTTTGAAATTAAAATTCTATTTACTATCAGGGAATTTTAGCATAAAATGAAAAAATAATAGGTAATACTTCATTTTGTTTGTTGCATCCGCCGGTTGATTGGTAGAATTTAAATTATAAATTTAAATGTGGTAAGTAATGAGAATAAAAGCTCATTATATAACCACTTCAGCGTTTGACAGAGTTAGTCCTGAACCTTAGGGTCTTCAGTAATTAAGTGATATTTAAATTTAACGGATTAAAAGAGGGTAGGGTGGAGAACAGAAAAGCTTGTTTTATAAATTACTTTATCCATAGTGATCGATTTTGTTTTCACTTCTTTTTATGCATGGTTTTTGGTTATCTTTTCTTACAAAATAAACCAGATGTATGGGTTGGGAAGAATATTGATCTGGATTCGTGGTAGAGGATGGTATCCATTTATGGCTAAGTTAACTATGCAGTGATAAACTAGAATTAAAGATAAGGAGGTGTTATCATGGCAGGAAAAGAAAACCTTAATAATCCAAGGAGAAAAGTTAAATTAGATAGAAGCACTCTTCATGAAATGATCGAGAAAAAGGCATACGAGATTTATGAAAAAAGAGGTAAAGAACATGGCAAAGCTCTGGATGACTGGGTCGAGGCAGAGATGGAAGTTAAAAATAACATGGTGTGTGATCCCAAAACAATGGAGAACATTAGTGGAGAAGTGATAAGCATTGAGAGAATTACTCTAATTAAGAAAATGTTCCATGGGGTACATATGACAGTAAAAACGGATAACGAAATAATCTCTGTTCACTTGGGTCCTGGATGGTATATTGATAGGCAAGATATCAAGATTGAACCAAAAGGTAAAGTTGAGGTTAAAGGTTCCAGAATTAATTGTGAAGGAAGGACGTCTATAATTGCAACCGAGGTGAAAAGGGGCAAGGAGTTTTTAAGACTTTGTAATGAAAATGGATTTCCGGTTTGGGTTGGCGCAAAAAAACATAAATTTGTAAGGCCATCGGACTAAGAAGCAATTATGCTTAAACAATCCAGACAGCCTTGTTCTACTCCCGAAAACTTGATTTGATGCCTTAGCTCTGCTTATCGCATAGATTCCTTATTTCCTATGTTCAACTGATTCCAGACGTTATTTCAAGTAACAATAAGTCCGAATTTAGATTTTCAAGATTTGAAACTCAAGGTAGGTTTGTGTGTTTATAACTAAGAACAACTGGATTTAGGCGAAATAGCTGCCGCAAAATCAAACCCCAAGATGCTGCTGATTAGGTTATTATATTCTAGAAGCTCGGCCATTAATTTTTGCTGTGATTGAGCCTGACGTTGTGTGACGGGGTGGGAATTTATCTTCTGCCTAAGATCTCTGATCCTATCGATATCTTCCTGAGCGAGAGTTTTCTGTGCTTGCTTAGAATGGAACTCTTGTGATAACCGTGCAAACTCCTTGCTCAGTCGGAGGAGCGCTGGGTTTGTTTCGAATTCCCTTTTTGAGTTATTAAATACCTTAACTGAATCAGAGTTATCCAGGTAGACAATCAATTCTTCGACAACTGATTTTAGGCGTTCGTCAATCATAGTCTTTCTCCCTGATTTTAACAACATCCGCCTCCCGATTGCATCATACTGGCAAAATCAAAGCCTAGTCTACGGCTTATCAAGGCGTTTAACTCTCGAAGCATATGAAGCAATTCTTCCTGTGCCTGGAAATACTCTCTTAAGGTAGGATTACTAAGAAGCTCAACTCTCACTTGCTCAATAACTTTAAGGTCATCACTAGAGGCTCCGTTCCACAAACTGATCATCTGATAAGATTGAAGCTTTTTATCATACTCTGTAAGCATGCGCCAGGCATTCTTATCATTGCGAATCTGATTCATCGCTTCTTCATATCTCCGAAACTGAGTGGAATCCCCTACCGATATTGCAAACTCTTTTACAAGATTAAATCTTCTTGTTTCACTCATGATAAGTCGTCCTCTCTAAACTCAATTTAACCTCTACTCCCAATCGGCATAACCTGAGAAATTCCCAGTTTCTCAAGCCCTTCTCTGATCACTCTTTCCGATAGCTTTCCACCGCTATGAATAAGCTTGCCATTTATTGTGATAATGGGTGGAGTAATCTGTTCTTTCCGTATTAATTCAAGAATCTCGGGAAATTCGAAGGATTCAGGAGAAAATATCTCAATAAACTCTGTTTCCACACGGTGTCCGTATCTTTTATCCAGGCGCCTCGCAAGCATCTCAGAAGCGGCTTTCCACGTTTTGGATTCATCACATCCCTCGATAGGAAAAGCGAAAATACGAACCTTTACAATCCTGTCATTCTCCACAACTAGCAGCACCCCGCACCCGATAATGGCCCACAACCGGGAGGCACGCCCCCTCTAGCTCCAGATTTACTGCCAATTCCAACGTTCACACTTCCCAATACCTGATAAGTATCGTCAGAATTGCACTTCGGACATACCGGTTTGATTCCTTTTTCCTTCTCCGCGAGTGTAGCCCACACGTCGAATGTTTCTCCGCAATTATTACATTCATATTCGTAAATCACTTTGCTGCCTCCTTGTCTCTTTTAACTGGCTTTGATCCAAATAATTCCTCGGCAGCACGCTTAATACTGTCAATCCCTCTTATCTCATCATCGGCAAGCGGCATTATTATCATAGGCAAATTGAAGAGCTCCTCTGCATGGAAAATATATTTTTCCTGCATCATACGGCGCCGAGTGAAGTATTCGTTCGTGCAGTATTCAGGCATTAGAACCTGATTGGCAACAACAAACTGAGTCGGTATGCCCGCTTCTTTTAAATCCTTCATTGCACGATAGGCTTCAATAACAGGAGTGGACTCAGGATAAAACACAAAAGCGAAGACCGAACGCTTCGGATCCTTCATCCTGTTTATGATGCGATTGAGACGCTTCTGTGTCTCTCCTTTTACCCCTTCGCTTTTCTCTGTTGTCGCCACCATCAAACCTACCTGCTCGCTGTAATCAAATGGAAGCTCAAGAAGCCTCAATGTATGACCGGTCGGAGCGGTATCAAATACGATTACATCGTACTCGTCGCTCTCTGCATAAGTCATGAACTTATCAAATGCAGCCATCTCTTCCGTACAGGGTGATTCCAGCTCCTCGCGAATTGCGACCAACATATCATCCGAGTATTTCGTACTTGCGTCTTCGAGAATTTTTTCCTTGTATTCTTCTACGGCCCTTTCCTGGTCAATGATAACAGCCCAGAGATTACCAACACCTTCCACCTTCTTGACAGTGTCCTCAATTTTCTGCTCAAGAACTTCGCCAATGTGCGAAGCGGGATCAGTAGTAAGGAGAAGTGTTTTATGTCCCCTGCTTGCCAGATGGAAAGCAGTTACGCACGATATAGTAGTTTTACCTACACCTCCCTTACCCGTAAAAAAGATCGATTTAGTCTGGCCTTGAGGAGTAATCAAATTCATCACCGATTCTGAATCCAAAGTATCAAAGCCTGTTTTTAACTCTGATCCGCTTTCATGCCCAAAGGAAAATCCGCCTACATCCCTATCATACTCGTAGAGGGAGTTTGAAATATTTTTAAGTCTTGCAATTCCCTTTATCTCACCATCTCTCTGATAAACGTGCTTTTTTGGCACAGGGAAAATCTCATTGATTTTTTTGAGGTGTTTTTGTTGCATTTCATAACGTTTATTAAAAAAGACATTCTCACAGACTTCCTCTGGAAGGATTCCGTTAACAATAAGCTCGATATTTTTAACACCGATTGTATTCAGCTCATCGGAGGACCTTATTGTCTCGTAAATTGATGTTTTATCTGGCTGCAAGACAAAAACGAATTTAGTTCGGCTCGGGTCAGCGAGAAGATTTATTGCCTCATCATACTTCTTTTTGTTTGCCTGAATATTCGCAACAGGTCCTACACACGTATTACCGCTTCCTTTGGCACTCTCCTCGATGTGCCTGCTCCAATCCAAAGGAAGCTCAAGCAAACGGATGGTGTGACCGGTAGGAGCAGTATCAAAAATCACAACATCATATTTCCCATTTCCCTCAGACGAGTCACCAGCTATAAAGTCAACGAAACGGTCAAACGAGGCTATCTCCGTAGTACAGGGTGAGTTGAACTGCTCTTCCAGGACTTTCATAACATCGTCAGGCATTACCCGACGCATAGGAGCGAGGATACGCTCGCGGTATTCTTCTGTCGCTTTGTCCGGGTCAATTTCCATTCCCCAAACATTTGGTATTCCAAGTGGTGTTATTTTATGTCCGATTTCCCTTTCAAATACATCAGCCAGATTCGAAGCGGGGTCGGTCGTAATGATCAGGGTTTTGAGACCGCTTTCTGCATAATGGACTGCTGTAGCGCAGGCCATCGTTGTCTTTCCAACACCTCCCTTGCCTGAAAAAAAGATATATTCCGTATTACGCATTCAATTACCCTCCAACATACTCGACTAGCTCGTCATAGGAAGGATACTCCTTTTGCTTTACCACCTTTCCGTTCACCAAAGTCACAGGTAAAACATTAACTCCTCCAGATTTTAGCAATGAAAGAATCTGCGGGTTCTGTATGAACTTCGGTCCTTGCTGCGAGAGCAGATAACGTTCTACCTCTATCTTTCCGTTAAACTTTTTATAAATATTCAGAATGGCTTCATTCATATCGAGTAACGCCGGATCGATAGTCGGCCCGCAAAGACCGCCCGGGCAGCACATAGGGGGATCGAAAATCTCTATCAAAATCGATTTATTTTCAGTCATGACTAACCCTCCTTGAATATTCAATTAGCTTATTATTTCTGAGCCTTACCATTTACTGAAATACATGCAATCACAAGACCATGAACTTTACTTTCAAGACATATTTGATTCATAATGACATTATGGATACAAAACAAAATCACTATACATCCTTAGGTTTTCAGAAGAATTCTCCTTTTATTATCGATCATTCGCGATAGTTCTTTCTGAGCAACAAAACCAACAACACACTTTCCCTCCTCACGTATCAACAGTCGAAACTCAAGATTAGATTTATCTTTTTCCAGGTCTTCACTATTTAAGAACTTTTTCAGGAAGGAGAAAAGCATCTTGTTTAACCCACCGTCTCTTTTTAGACAATAATATGACCAGGTGCCTCTCCTTCTTACATCAACCACACCGGAATTCTTAAGAATCATGAGATGCTTGGATATTTGATATTGAGGAATTTTTAAAGTATCTACCATTTCGCAAACACAAAGTGAATCACATGCAAGTAGAAGATTAACGATCCTCAATCTGGTTTCGTCCCCCAATGATTTAAAAATATCAGCGTGAATCATTTTATATATCCCTATCCCCAACTTATATGCCTGTATGCCAATATAAGCATATGCCAATTATAATTACGCTTCCTAAATTGTCAAGTCCTCGCATTGACTCATCAGAAATCTATTTGAAGAAGAATCGTTGCCTCATCTAAGAATCTATTCAAAATAGTCTCCCCCTAGAAAGATAACGGGAGGCATAGATGAGGCTAACCATGGAAGAAAGAAGATCGGTCACTGCAGTAGTGGCGAAGAGGTATCAGAAAGCCACTAAAAAGGAGAAAGGCACCATCCTTGGAGAGTACACACAACTGACCGTGTATAATCGCTGTTACGCCGCTTTTTTGTTAAGGAATCATGGCCGGAGAGTGAGGATCAATAATAACACTGTTTTGGTGGGGGACTGTAGAAAGAGGGTTAAGAGGACCAGGGACAGGACCTACGATGAGCAGGTAGTTAGGGTTTTGAAGAGGGTATGGCTGATCATGGGTTTTATATGCGGTAAGAGACTTAAGCCAGCCTTGAAGGAGGTCATTCCCGTCTTGGAGAAGTATAAGGAGATAGAGCTGGATAAGACCGTCAGAGAGAAATTGTCTAAGATCTCTGCCGCCACTATAGACAGAGTATTAGCTCCGGAGCGTAAGAAAAGGTCCCTTCGCCAAAGAGCCAGGACTAAGCCGGGCACATTACTCAAGCATCAGATACCGATAAGGACCTTCTCTGAGTGGGATGAGCAAAGACCGGGTTTTGTAGAGATAGACCTGGTGGGGCACGAGGGAGGAGACCCCAGTGGGGATTATATCCAGACCCTGGATATGACCGATGTATGCACCGGTTGGACTGAGACCCAGGCGGTTAAGAACAAGGCCCGGGTGTGGGTGTTTGAGGCACTTAAGGAAATAAGAAAGCGCTTACCTTTTAAGCTCTTGGGAATAGATTCAGACAATGGGTCAGAGTTTATAAACGATCATCTCTATCGTTATTGCGAGGAGGAGAAGATCACTTTTACCAGGGCCCGAGCTTATCGGAAGAATGATAACTGCTACGTAGAGCAAAAGAACTACTCAGTGGTCAGGCGTGGGGTGGGTTATCATCGTTACGATACTCCCCAGCAACTACGACTGTTAAACCAACTGTATTCCCGCTTAAGGCTATATACTAACTACTTCCAGCCGGTGATGAAACTGGAGGAAAAGATTCGGGTGGGAAGCAAGGTGAAAAAGAGGTATGACCAGCCAAGGACACCATACCAGAGGGTGTTAGAAGCACCCCTGGGGGAGAAAGAAAAAAAGGAAAAGTTAAACCAAGAGTATGCTAAACTAAATCCGGCAGAACTGAGAAGACAGATAACCACACTACAAATTAAACTCAGAAAGTTGGCAGCAAAAGAAAATTTAAAAAAAAGAAATCACAAACAGAATTACAAAAATGAAGAAAATGAAAAGGATTTAGAGTATATTTCTGGTGAGGCAACGAATTAACTTTCAAATAGATTTTTATGTGAGGCAATAGTGTCCTTATGTTACTTGGTTATGCTTAACCTCCCTCAAGCAAAGGCTGAAACTATATTTTAAAAATTTTCGATATAAGAAGGAAATTAAAAAGGAATCAGATCAGATCGGAAATACCTACCGTCAGGAAATCATACATTCTGACACACGAAAAAAAACTTATGTGCGTAACTTACTCTAATAATAGGGACATTCTCTGGTATGATTGTTGTCGTTTTAGATATGCAATGATAATGAATATCCTTTCTGGAAACATATCGATTATCAATCTATCCCCGAAACAATCACACAACTTATCCTCCGGGTCCAAGATTATAAAAATTTTTCAATATCAACTCTTTAATATCAGAAGGTTATGTTTATTAAGATGAGTTTTCAGATTATTTTAGACAGCGGTAGCATAGGAGGTTCAAAATATGGGTATGGAATATGAAGTAAAAGCAGAGCAGGTGGTGCCAAACGTCTCTACGGTGCGAACTAAGGAGGCACAAATCTACTTCGATTCATCACCCGGACAAAGCGAGTATCTCTTTAACCCTGCTGAGTTATTTCTGAGCGCATTTGCCGCATGTATTTTGAAGAACGTCGAGCGTTTCTCGGAGAGGCTAAAATTTGCCTATAACAAAGCTTCTATAAAGGTACACGGTGTACGAGAGGAACCTCCGCCACGTCTGACTACGATTAAATATGAACTGACTCTATATACAAATGAATCACCACAAAGAATAGATCTTCTCCGCCGCAATCTCGAAAAATATGGAACAATCTACAATACAGTAGCAAATACTTGTGAGATTTCAGGAGAAATAATCCCGGTTAATCCGGTGGATCAATCGGACATCCATACACCGATCTAAGAACTAAATACCGCATTTTCTCTCCCTGAAGTAAGCTGTTTACAAGACAAGTATCTGATCATCCTGAGTTCATCGAAGGATAATCACGTTCACACCGACCTAAAAGTGCCCTTCGACAAAGCTCAGGGCTTCAGGACGAACAGGTCTGACTAAACTTTAACCACTATAGATAAAAGGCAAGCATGCGAGCTACTCCTTCCTGAGGCTGGGCCACGCTGAGAAAGCAACAACATACAGCGTGATGATATTAACGACAGGTACCACCATCAGAAGGCTTAGCCACTTGGAGTAACCTGCTTTGCCAAAGATGAACCAAAACGGGATCACGATTAAGACTGCAAAAATTAGCATCATAAATGGCCCGAATGGCCACATGGGAGCACCAGACATATCAGGCATTACGCACCTCCTTTCAGTAGAGACAGCTAACTAACAATTAGACAGCAAAAATGCAGTATAATTTTCCTGTACTGCTAACCATCTTTTCTTCTAGCTATATTATGTTACTTAATACAACAGTAGTAGCTATCATGAAAGCGTCTACCTTGCATTAAGCACAAGAACCAATACAAAAGCCATAACGAAGAAACAGAAAAAAAAGGGAGCCAATATTTCCATTTGCCTATACCATTTAAAATACCTTCAGATAGACTAAAAGCAAGATTCGACGCAAAAGGCGACGAGGAAAAATCGTTTTGAATTTAAGAAGATGGAATTTCGGCTAAGCCTGTTTCAGACTTCAGTGATCATATGGCAATCGTGATTTATAAAGGGTCAGGTGCATGACCGTATATTTACCAAAAAAGATCGGGTGAATATAGTCATTGGATCTAGGTCTTATGATTTTTTGAGGTACTAATTTGATGAAGAACCAGTCCAAACCCTCTTAATTAATCCGATGATTAGCCTTGAATATGTCTCATCCGTAAGGAAGCCGTAAATCCCTAGAACTATGAATTGGATACCTACGCAAACCAATAAAGAACCCATGGTACGGTTTAATACATTGATTCCAGTCGTTACTAAGGGCGAAACTATCTTAGAGTGCCCTTTCAATGCCAAAAACGATAGTAAAGGAACTATTGCGATGCCGATAGTTGTTTGATACGATAGCGAAAGAATATCTTTGATCAATCATGGCTTATGCCTTCTCTTTTCAAATAAATAGTTGCAAACGGTAAACCTTGATCGTTGATTAACATATCTTATATTCCGTCGTAGGGACTTGATGAATCTAATTTTTTCAAAATCTAGAGTATGGAGGAAGGTGATTTTTTTATAGTGGAGGTGAGGTTTGATCTTAATGTAATGGACATGAAATTAGTTGAAGATGAACGCGGTGGAATCGAAGCCTCAGATGCTTTTATTCCAGCAGTTTTATCAATTATTTTGATTGTGGTTCGGACTGCCTTAGAGGACAGTACGCTTCAAAAGGAACTTCCTGGATATTTGGAATATGTATCCAGGGTAGGTTACAAACTTATCCCGTGGGTTTGGTAGAGGTGAATGAATTTCGTGCATATCAAGTCCTCCATGCAAAATTGTACCCTATGAGTGATAAATAATATGAGGATTTAAAATTGTTAATAACGCCGAAGTAATGTTCTTGTGGAACTTAAATGAATATTCGCTGTTTCAGTCAAATTTGATAGTAAAAAAATAATATCGTAGACAATCGATTCCTCTTAAAAATGTGCACAAACTATTTTGTACCTGATTTAATAAAAATACTGTTTAGGACTGGAAATTAGTTGAAGAAGGACTATATTATTATTGGGTATGGGGTTAAAAGCGGCAAGAACCTTCTCAAGATTGAGAGGTTGCCCAAAAGGCCAGAAAAACTGGCCTTTTATTTTATGGAGTAACACGTAGTTGTTGCATGGATAATTAGAAAAACCCGATAATCAGGTTGTTTGAAATTTTTCTCTTGAATTTTTCCGCTTCCAGGTAAAAAAGGATTAAACGCTTTTAGCTCTAATGCCTAATACCCCACGTGAAGTCACTTCACTGAGCGAATATTTGTATTATTATCAATGGTGGTAGTAAATTTTGTTTATGCGATTTAGATGCTCTTCTTCATCTTGTATCACATTCCCACAACCTTCACAGTAAACGACATCGACGAAAGGGCTATGTTCACTGTGAGCCCTTCTTATGGCTTCCACATAAACAAGATTGTTTGTGTTTGGACATCTGATGGCCAATTTTTCTGCTATTTCATCGAAGAAATACTCCATGTGAGGAATGTTACCATGTTTTTTTTCTATCATTAATCTGGTCATTATTATCACCTCCTATCTATTTTTAATATAAACACAGTTGACTTGAATTAAAGGTCTTATAACCCCTTTTCACCATGGAAATAGTGTCAAGATGGATTAGCCTATCCTTATTCGATTAGATTAAAGCGATTTTCCAGCTAAGCCCGTCTAAGCTTGAGCTCACCGATCCCTTCTTGGGTTACAATAATAATATAGAAATAGAAATCGTATCATCCTTCCAAACCCGCAAGAAATTTAATTTTCTCTTTCAGATCATCTTTTGTCACTTCATAGATGTTAAAGGCCTTATTCAATGTAACCATCATGATGTTTTCAGCAACGATCTTGTCATGCCCTTCAACCCAATAAAGGCAAACAATCATCTCCATTCCGTCGGGATGCTTAATCATAATGGACTTGTGCTTTTTTATGCCCATTATTGCGGGTCTATCGGGTACGACCTTTACTTCAAATCCATTTTCTCCGTTATACTCCTCGATAAGCTCTTTGAAAATAGGCGTGATAAGATTTTCAAACAGCTCGTTTGCTTTCTCGTTAAGTTGACTTGTTAAATCTTCGCTCAATACATTCGCCTTTAATTTCGTATAGTCTATAACATTGCTTCTCCATTGTATATTTTTAGCATCGATTTATGTTTCGGATTTCATAGCTTTTTTGAACTACTTCTTCAATCTACTGTGAAAAGAACTTTTTCCTGCGTATATGCTCAAGACATGGGAGTCTTTTTCTAATGTTATCTAAAAAATCAAAATCTATCTCGCAAGTAATGACATCTTCCCTATCCTGGCACTGTGATAGAATCTGTCCCCAAGGATCTATGATCATTGTTCTGCCATAAGATATACGACGCGAGCTATGTTTACCATATTGTGCTGGGGCAACGACATAACATTGGTTTTCTATGGCACGGGCACGTAGAAGGCCTTCCCAGTGGTCCTTACCTGTATACAGGGTGAATGCGGAAGGTACGAATAGAATTTCTGCACCCCGTAACACCAAAGCGCGATATAGTTCTGGAAATCTCAGGTCGTAGCAGATACTAAGACCCATAATCCGACCAAACAATTCTACAGTTACTTCACTATCACCGCATTTTATATATTGAGATTCTTCAAATGTGTTCTCATCATCCAGTGAGACGTCAAAAAGATGTAACTTATCGTAGCGAGCTACGGCACGCCCCTTCGTATCAAATACTATACACGTATTTGTAACCCTTGACTTACTAGCTGTCTTTAAGGGGATACTGCCTCCAATTATTGCTACACCATGCTCGATGGCGAATTTCTCAAGAAACTTAACACTGGGTCCATTCTTGTAATTCTCGGCCATTTTGATCTTCTCCGATTCACTTCCTATGAACGAGAAATTCTCGGGTAACGCAATTAGTTGAGCGCCATCTATTACGGCTTGCCCCATAAGTTTTAAAGCGGATTCTAGATTCTTATTACGATCCTGTTTCGAGCACATCTGGACCGCAGCGATTCTTATTTTTTTCATTTCAGTGGTTTTCTAGAATGAACAACATGATTGAGCTACACAATTTATTGACCATGTTTGATTAAGAAAACTTTAACGTTAATTTCATTTTTTCACATTTTCTTTAAGTTAACGACAAGTTAAAAGGAGTAGTAATTCAGTCAGATTCCAAAATTTTCGTCATGCACTAGTTAATTTACGGGTGCCATCACCTTAAGCTCACGATTTCAAACCAATGTTGTTGTTGAAGAGGTTCTATTTTATAAATATATAATGAGGGAAGTATAAACCAAACTATTTTAGCAAAGCTTTCCTCCACCAAATAATGATTTTAAAGTACACGACTATTGAACTTCAATGACTTTTACGTCATAACTCTTCACCTTGTAGTGCCCAGGACCTGTTATATCAAGGAATTCAAGATCAAATTGGGCAGACTTTCCCGGCAAAATGCTGTCGCTCATCACCCACGAAGTAGTTGACGAAATAACGTTTCCATTTTTATCATACGCTCTACCTTCTACTTTTACTTTCCCTATAGCTTTATCTGATTTGTTTTCAACCTTTCCTGGAATATGAAGGTGATCTGCTGCGCAATGAAACGTGGGCTCTAAAACAACTTCTAGATTAGATGAATAGTCGTGGTGTGAATACACAGACGTTACCATAAGAATAACCGAGATCATTACAAATGAAATAATTTTTACTGTTTTCATTCTATGTTATATTACTCCTCGATTTATTCACATATTTGAACGACTGACTTCATAAGTATATCAACAAAATCCTTTTAATTTCAACACATTGTATATCCGCAAATGTTACCTTTTAAAGCTTTTTGCATCCCATATCCTTTTAAAATTCGAATGAATTTAATCAGAAATCCTTAATATTCTTGAGATGACAGTCGCGCCGGGACTTCCAGGTTGAAAGTACAAGACAAGTTGAAAGATATAGATGAGAGCCGTGGGGAATATGGTGTGTTGAATATAGTTATTTGAATTGACTGTATATTATCTATCTATTGTTTTTTAGAGCTTTAAAGGATCAGTTGAATTCTAATGAATCTGGAAAGGGGAATCTTGTATGTTCTTCCTTCCCATCGAGTTCTCTAATACTATCAGCACCGAATTCCACCAAACGCTCAATGACCTCCTGGACAACCGTTTCAGGGGTTGAAGCCCCTGAGCTTAGACCGACAACCATATCATCTCGAAACATGTCCTGTTTAAGATTATTCGCCCCTTCGATCAAATATGCTTCTTTGACTCCAGTTGACTTTGCCACTTCGACGAGTCGATTGGAATTGGAGCTCTCAGGAGAACCCATAATGAAAATTATATCGGCGAGTTTTGAAAGCTCTTTTACAGCATCCTGTCTATTCTGAGTTGCGTAACATATATCAAGTTTGGACGGACTTATTATATAAGGAAACCTTCTCTTGAGTGCTTCAACAATATCCTTTGTGTCATCTACACTCAATGTCGTTTGTGTGACATAAGCAACTTTATCGGGATCGGGTACCGAAAGGTCTTCTGCTTCCTCTAATGAATCCACAACTACAACTTTGTCAGGGGCCTCACCGCTTGTTCCAATAACCTCAACATGATTTCTATGTCCAATCAGGATAATCGTGTATCCCAAGTCCGCATAGTGTTTTACTTCATTGTGAACTTTTGTCACCAATGGACAGACTGCGTCAACGACCTCCAGTCGTCTTTCTTTTGCCTCCTCTAATATGGAGGGACTAACACCGTGGGCGCTAAATATAACTCGCGCGTCTTCGTCCTCAATCTCGTCGAGGTCTTCGACAAACCTGACTCCTTTTTCTTTAAGAGATTCTACTACCCTCTTGTTATGGACTATTGCATGACGCACATATATAGGAGGACCGTATATATCGAGTGCCTGCTCTACTATTTCAATTGCCCGATCTACCCCCGCGCAGAATCCCCTAGGCTTTGCTACTATCACGCGCATATATCGTGTTTTATCTTAAGTGTTATGGAAAAACATTAACATAATTAATGAAAAACTCTACCTCATAATCCGATTACCGATATTATTTCTCCTTTTGCTGTTCATAAAAGAGGTGTTTTGATAATCGGTATTTATCGAGTATTGGAATCCAAAATGTTAAATATAGCAAACGTACAGCAATTTCATTCCGATGAATATGAATTAGTTTATCGACGGAGTAACGAGATCCGAGAATGTATTTCCGGTCCTTTTAAGCATTGACAATTAGGTGTATTATGATAACGTGATTTTGATAATGATTATCAATATAAGTATGGAGAATCATGGTAAGCGTTCATATAATTGGATATGAATACGCAATTTTCTAAGGTTATTACTCTTTTTATTGCTTTGTTATTCCTTTTTTCCTTGGATCTCATTGCCGAGGATTCGTCACAGAATCAAAGAATAAAAGAGCTTGAGGAGAAGCTCAAGTCCGTTACAGAGGAAGTTCAAAAACTCAAGTCTACGGGGGAAAGTGATGCCAATCTAAAGGAGATTGAAGAGAGATTAAATGTATTAGCCGAGGAAATAGATAACATCAAATCCGCTGCTATTGTCGAGGAGCCTACTTATGAGCAGGTGTTTGGAATGGGGCCTGCCGCTTCTAAGGTTTATAAAGCAAATCAGGGAATTTCAATCGGCGGTTATGGTGAAATAATTGGTCAATTCCCGGGAGACGGGGATAACACACTCGATGCCCTAAGGGCCGTGCTCTATTTCGGTTATAAATTTAATGACAGAATCATATTTAACTCAGAGATAGAGTTTGAGCATGGTAGCACAGAAGAAAACCTAAACGGTCAGGCCGGTGAAGTTTCAGTTGAATTTTCCTATCTGGATTTTCTCCTTACTGAGCAGGCGAATCTAAGGGGAGGTTTAGTATTAGCTCCTTTTGGTATAATCAATGAGGTTCACGAGCCAACGACTTTTTACGGGGTATTAAGGCCAGACGTCGAGAGGTTTATAATCCCAACTACCTGGAGGGAGGTGGGAGTTGGTCTCTTTGGTGGATTGAGCGAGTTTGTACCAGGGAGTTTAACATATAAGGCCTATGTAATGAACAGCTTCGATTCCAGGGGTTTTACCGCTTCGAGCAACAGGGATGCAAGACAGAATGGTAACAGGGCCCTTGCGAATAATGTGGCGTTCGTAAGCAGGATTGAATATGATCCATTTCCTGGATTGAAGTTTGGTGGGTCAATATTTCTCGGAAATACAGGTCAGAATCAGACGGTCAATAATCCCGATTCTCCCTTTAATGGAAGGGAAATTAAAGGGTTTTTCCAGATGTATGAAGGGGATGTGCAAGTCCAATATAGAGGATTTGAGGGAAGAAGCCTCCTGGTTTGGACTTTTCTAGATGATGCGGCTCTAATCAATGCAAACAATGGTTTTGTGGGCGATGAATCCGTTGGAAGCCAACAATGGGGTTGGTACATAGTAGGGGCATACAATATTTTATCCCTTGCCGATTTTGGGCAATATTTCCAATACTTCGCCCCTTTTATCAGATATGAAAAACTAAATACCCAATTTAGAGTTCCTAACGAATTCTTCAACGACCCTGCCAATGACCGTCAGAATGTAACCTTTGGGATCAATTATAAGGCAATACCACGGGTTGTCATCAAAGCTGACTATAAATGGAATGATAACGAGGCAGGTACGGCCAATAACCAATTTAATATAGGACTTGGATATGTTTTCTAATTCAGGTTAAATTAAGCGGGTGTTAAGAGAGAAATAGATCATAGGCCAATCCTCCTAAAATCCTGAACATTGATTAAATGTTAAACACTCTTCTACCACTTTCGATCCTATTTACCTTTTTAATTAATTCCTTTGTAATTGCCAAGGTTTTTATGAAAAGAGAGGAGGCCTTAAAACTGGCCTTTCCGGCCGCAGACCGGATAATTAAAAAAAACATCTTTATAAATAAGGAACAGACTTTGGAAATCGAGTCAATTGCAAAGACAAAACTGGAATCGAAACTTTATGTCTTTTATGTGGGGAAAATGGGGGATGAAACCCTAGGGTATGCCGTAATAGATACCCATCGCTTAAGGACAATGACAGAGACTGTTCTAATTGTTATTAATCCCGACGGAACTCACAGAATGACTGAGATATTGGCCTTTTTTGAACCACCTGATTACATGCCTGGAAAAAATTGGATCGATCTCTTCCAAGATAAACCTCTTAATGACTCCCTTAGGATTGGAAAGGGCATACCTAATATTACCGGAGCAACTATAACATCGAATTCGCTCCTCAATTCGATTAGGAGGGTTTTAGCAGTCTTCGAGGTGGCTGTTAAGCGAAAGGAATTAAAATGAAATTTTTTATTTCCAACGACATAAGAAATAACACGTTATTGAAGCTGATTGTAGTTCTAACCTTGGTCTTCTTTCTCTTTCTCTGGCTAACCAATCTTCTTCTGTATCTTAAAATCGGGTTTAGTTATGAATCGATAGTTGATTATTATAGAGGATCAGAAGAGAGTTTCAGACAACCAAAGAGCTATTTGGGGTTATTAGAGGAGTCTCATTTCCATTTCTTTTCGATGGCTATTATTCTGGTTACTCTCAATCATCTAATACTCTTTTCGAAAATTAATAATTTGTGGAAATTAATCATTATCGTGGCATCGTATATTTCAGCCTTTGGCGATATAGCTGCTGGGTGGCTTATTCGGTACATCAGTCCATTATTTGCCTATCTCAAATTAGGTTCAGTAATAGTCCTTCAGATCTCTTTCGCAACCTTACTTGTATTGGTATTGGTTTTTCTCTATAGTGAGAAGGATAACAATCTAAGACAATTTAAAGCTTGAGTTTATTTCGTAGTTTTTTAACATCGTAGTAAGGTTCACCCATCTTTTTCGCATGTTGATACAGTTTTTCGAGTTCAGATAATATTGAGATTAATTTGTTTCTTCCATATTTTGTTTTTAATGCTTCTCTTGGGGACTCGCCATTGAGGGCATCAATAGGTTCATCAATCCAATCTTCGTAGTATTCGTCGAGAATTCTATCCATTTTCTTCTTGTTTCTGACTCCGAATGGTAATTTTTTAAGCTTAGCTGTCACCAACCAGCTATCATTTATTAATGAATCTGGATGTTTCGTTGAATCACCTTTATGCGTAATTAGCCCCTTTAATTTTTTTTCTATGAATGTTTTTGCTCTGTCTAAAGAATCTACAGAGTGTGCTTGAATTGCGAGTTTTCCAACTTCAACCTCGATTATCGTATTCACATTTTTTTTCTCTATGTTAGATAAAACGAAAACTCTTAGTTCGTCTGACCCGCCACTAATTTCTTGTATCGTCATGACTTTCCTGATCTTTGATACAACGAGATTAAAATCAGCAAAACTGTAATCCGCCCGTGCAAAAACCAGCTCGTCTCCATCAGTGGTTAGAAAACGAGAATGCTCCAATATATGCTCTAAATAGTTTCCAATGAGAAAGCCCCAATTTTTTAAGAAATCATAATGGCTAGATTTTTTTCCAAATGTTTCTTTAAACTCTTTAAATTCTCGATTATAAAAGTCAATAATGAACGATTTAAATGTTTGGCGATAAACTGATAATACACCCGAAAAATAAGTATTTTTGTCGGTCGTTATAAGTCTTGCCCCGACTATGTCGGAGATCTTAACCTGCTTGGAAGCAGAATTATCAATTACAAATATAACTTCATCAGTAAATATGTCTCTTATGTTACATCCTTCATTTGTAGCTATCTGTTCTACATCATAATAACTAAATGCGCTTTTTGACCAATCTCTCAGTATGGATTTTTCAAAATTGGATAGCGAATCACCCTCCTGTTCATAGAAAAGCTCGATTACGCTTTTACCAATATCTATTAGTTTGAAATCGTATATGAACCAATCAAAGAACTTAGTGAATGTGATGTCGCTGATATCTTCTTCTTCGTAATCTTGTTCAATAAGCTCGGGGTCATTCTTCCAGATGTAGAAAGCCTCACCGATCTGAGCCTGTATCTGAGTACGATGAGAAAAATCTATTAGCTTTAATCTCAAATCTCTTGCAGCTTGTTCGAATTTATATTGTTTGAGATTGATGATTGAATCTGTCATATTATGAATACGAGTAAAATGTAGGCTTTAATCAGGAAATTAGACTTTAAGGATTCGCATCTTGAATGTTAGTTTAATTGGATAATATAAGGTGTCAATTAAGCATCAGCCAATCATAGCTAAGATCTTATTAATCCATTATACCGTGATTTTGTTAAAGGCGAATGCAGTTTCAAAACTAATGAATAATCCATGCTCTCGAAAATTAAAAAATTAAATGTCAAATCTAATCCTTCATTTTAGACGGTTGGTTGGGCAACCCAATATATCCCCATAGTAATATAATCAGTAAACCAAGAACCAATGGTATGTACTGACTCATATGGTAAAGATATCCGACGAGCATTCCTCCTAGGGATGCTCCAAAAAAATTTGATAGATTGTAAAACCCGCTTGCTGCGCCACGGTTAGACGGAGCTGCTCTCATTGTTAAAAAGGCGGGAAGAACAGACTGATAAAGTGTATATCCAAAAAAAAGTGCTGTGCCTGAAACGAACAGTATCCAGTTATGATTTCCAGCGAATAGGTATAATAAGAAGCTAATTAGCAATATGGCCCATCCGAGTCTCGTGGGTAGTTGTAATTTGCCTTTTTTCTCAGCATGCCTGATATATGGGAAGATTATTAGAACACTTGGCAGAAGGATCAAAAGATAAATCTTCCACA
Source organism: Thermodesulfobacteriota bacterium (assembly GCA_036397855.1). NCBI lineage: Bacteria > Pseudomonadati > Thermodesulfobacteriota > Thermodesulfobacteriota bacterium. The sequence continues at coordinate 53,595 of DASWID010000128.1, forward strand.
GTTTTAATTTTTCTAGACCAAGTGAGATCCAACTCAGTGGGTAAATAAAAAAGAAAAAATTTAAAATAAGCGAATTAACAAATGAAGCAAGGTAAATTCTTTGCAGCTCTATTTCGTTAATAAGTGTTAAAATACTTGGTTTTTGTTTATTTTCAGGATGGTCATCGATTTTAGGAAAATAATAGACTGTAACTATCAGAGCAATAAGACCTAACAGTGTAAGCGTGTAAAAAAGACTCTTAAAGCCGAGTTTAGCGGCAACAAAAGGGCCACATATCAGACCAACGATAAAGGAGGCCCCGATTATGATTGAAGTGATTGTAAAAGCCTCGGCTCGAATTTGAGGCCGTGTCGAATCACCTAGCGCAGCGATTGCTACAGCTCCAATTGCACCACTTCCCTGTATCACACGCGCCAGAATCAACTGATTTATGCTTGCAGCCATAGCACACAAAAGACTACCAAAAGAAAACAATAAGAGTCCTATTATGATAATGGGTTTTCTCCCGAAAATATCGCTGGCCCAACCAAAGGGTATTTGCAAAAGGCTCTGCGAAAGTGCATATATGCCAAATGCAATACCTGTAAGAGTTAAGGTTGCTTCCGGATAGTTTATGGTGTATACGCTAAAAACGGGTAGAATGAAGAAAATCCCCAAAAGCCGGAGTCCCATTATCATGCTGATAACGGTTACAGCCTTTATTTCTGTGTTACTTATTTCCATGAAAATTCAAACAAATATCGGATTTATCGATCGACGCATTATTTTATCATGATTAATTTTTATTGATACATCTAGGCTGCCGTGTTACCTTACTTCAAGTGAATAATCTTACGTCATCGCAAATAATAGAAACCGACTCATATGATAGAAGATTATTTTCAGAGCTTGAGGGTACATCTAAAGAACTAAAAAATCTGATTGATCGTGGTTCAAATCTCTTACCTGACTTTCGATCCCTGGTTTTGGATCTGTTTGCTAGCTTCTTCAAACTAAATGTACTCACAATACCGCGAGACGTGGATAATGAACGTTTTACATTGGGAAGAATGATAATTGAAATAGCTCATTCGAGTGAAGCTTATAAAAATCTGAGGGAGGAAACAGTGCTTGACGGATTTAAGTCTGCAGCTGCGACCTTAATACTAGGTGAGGAATTGATTAAATGGATTAAATCTGATGAAGGCATTTCAAAAAATACACTCCTCCGAGAGTGGGAAATTAGTAGAGCTGTACAAAGCCATAATGATTATGAAGAACAGGTGAAGACATGGGAAGAAATTGAAAAAGCCAAATCTCTAAAAAACATAAATAATAAGAAATTAAAGGATGAAAAAAAGAATGCCGATTTTAAGGTCAATGCTATAGAGGGAGAGCTTAAAGACCTCATTAAAGAGCAAAAGGATATACTTGCTAAGCTCGATAAGAAAATTGAAAAACAAATACAATCCTCTCTGGTTATTGCCAGCGATAGGGTCGAAGAGGCTGAAGATGAAATAAAAGGGTGGGGGTCTTCGATGGGGATTCCGGTAGAAAAAGCCTTAGGGGAAAAAATTGATCTCGCATCCAAATTAATTAAAAGTGAGAAATTAAGAAAGCTTTCAAATATGGTTGGTAGCCTTAAGGAGGAAATGTTGACCTCTAGAACTAAGGTTTGGTCAAAAACAGGTAGTGAAGTCTATAATGTTTCCAACGGGTATGATCTTGGTCGTATAATACCTTCCGAATTATTAACATTAAGTCATAAGCATCTCAGGAAAGATTTTATGAAAAGATTTATTGAACAAAAGCTCCTTCAATATTATCTCAGATTAGAAAAAGGCAGGGGGCCTCTCATAGTCTGTTTAGACGGGAGCTCGTCAATGTCTGGAGACAAGGAGATTTGGTCAAAGGCTGTATGCGTGACACTTCTCTACTTTGCAAAGAGGCAGAGGAGAAAGTTCAGAGTAATAGTATATTCATCGAAGGGATCGCCACTAAGGTATTTCGAGTCAAGGGCGAGAGATGGCTGGGCAATGTCGGAAAATGATATAATTGAACTAGCTGAATATTTTCCTGGAGGGGGAACTGATTTTCAGGACCCACTCGATAAGGCGTCAGAGCTTTTAAATCTATCGAAATTCAAAAGAGGTGATGTTGTCTTTATTACGGATGGGGAGTGTGATGTTGGTGAGGACTGGTTAAAGGGATTCTTAGAATTAAAGCATAAGCTTAAATTTAAGATATATTCTGTACTGATAGATTTAACGGGGAGGGAATCTCCAAAGACGCTCAAGAGATTCAGTGATCTTATTACCACAGTATCAAGACTTACATCAAAAGACGCTAAGGAAGTTTTTATTAGCCTTGACTGATAACAAACTTATTAAGAGTGGAATTGGTGTATACCGATAATACTTTATGAGACCGACCTGGGCTGAAATTGATATTAATTCACTCAAATCAAATTTTCTTCATGTTAAAAAGCTTATTGGTAACGGGACCAGTATCGTGTCAATTGTCAAAGCCGATGCTTATGGACATGGTGCGATAGCAGTGAGTAAAGCTCTGTTCGAATTGTGTGGTTCCCAAATGTTTGGTGTGGCAACGGTCGATGAGGCTCTAGAGCTTAGGGAATCGGGTATAAGAGCACCCATATTAGTCTTGGCTGGAATCGATCCAAACGAAGCTGAAAACGTCGTTAAGAGTGAATTAACGCCTACTATCTATTCACTCCAAATTGCATCTATCCTTAATGAGTACGCAAGCAAGCTAGGTATACGATTGGGCTATCATCTAAAGATAGATACAGGAATGACGAGGCTCGGAGTAAGGATTGACGAGCTTCATGGCTTCATGGATGAAATTCTTCGCTTGAAGAATTTAAAGATGGAAGGGCTATTTAGCCACTTTTCAAATGCCGATATGGAACTGGTCGAGTACACTCTGAGACAGATACGAATTTTTAAGGATATTCATTCCATCATAAATCAGGCAGGTGTTTTTCCGAAGTACCTTCATATAGCGAATAGTTCGGCTATTCAGAGATTCCCTGCATCGCACTTGAATCTTGTGCGGCCGGGAATAATGCTATATGGTTCCGGCATTAATCAAAAGGTTAAATTAAGCCCTGTCATGAAGTTAAAGACGAGGGTGATGCAGATAAAACAGGTTCCACCTGGCGTCCCTATAAGCTACGGTGGTACATTTGTTACAAAGAGGCCTACAGTTATTGCCATATTACCAATTGGTTATGCCGATGGTTATATGAGGGCCCTTTCTAATCGTGCTAAGGTATCAACAAAAGGCTATAGTGCCCCTGTGGTGGGGAAGGTATGTATGGATCTCACAATCATAGATGTAACGGATGTACCTGGAATCAAAGAAGACGATGAAGTCATTCTTTTTGGAGATGAGTCGGTAACGGTTGAAGACGTGGCACGGTGGGCTGGGACAATTTCATATGAAATTTTGTCAATAACTGGTAAAAGAGTCCCTCGTGTTTATGTATAAATTTTTTTGATGGGGATTATCTTACAAATTAACACAATTTTAAAATGCCGAGGGTTAATAAAGTTTTCGAACGGTTTATCATTCTATCATTGCAATTGTTATCCTTATCTGTTTTTGCTGATATTTCTTTTTGTGTTGAAGGCATTCATTTAGGTCCGTTATTAAGTATCGAAAGTGATCCAGAAACTCATACCCAAGAGACAAATGCTCTAGGACCGTTTATAACATCAAGGCAAAATGAAGAAGCGACAGAGTTTGGATTTCGTCCCTTTTTTTATTCTATTAACAATAGAGAAAAGAATTCAAGCGAGTTTGATATAGTTTATCCCATCGCAACATATGATAGGAGGGACGATAATTGGAGATTCCAGCTTCTTGTGTACTTGTTTTATCTCGAATCTGAAAAAACAAAGAATGGATTTAATGAGAAAGAATTTAATCTATTCCCATTTATATTCTCAAAGTGGGCTGAAAATAAAGAGAATAGTTACTTTGCATTTTTCCCATTTTTTGGAAATATGAAAAACAAATTTTATAAGGATGAGATCAGATTTGTTCTCTTCCCTTTATTTCTGCAGACCAGAGAGGGTGAGGAGATTAACAGTAGTTTTCTTTGGCCTTTTTTTGCCTATTATAAAGGTGGCGGACAAAGCGGGTTCAGATTCTGGCCTCTTTTTGGTTATAGAAAAAAGGAGGAAAAGCTGGACGAGAAGTTTGCACTTTGGCCCTTCATTATCTCTAGAAAAAGGGTTTTTTATGGCGAGGAGAGAAATACATTTTCAATCTTTCCTTTTTATACAAGCTTTGAATCACCTGATTTCACGAATAAGACTTACTTTTGGCCTTTTTTCAATTATGTTGAAGATAAAAAAAAGGGGTTCACACAATTAAGTGCACCTTGGCCATTTATCGGGTTCACAAGGGGTACAAGGGAGGGGAATAGATTCTTCCCCTTTTATGCCAATTACATTGGAGAAAGAGGGAGTGGAAGAGTAGTTCCGTTCTATTCGGAGAACAAAAAGGAATCAAGAGCCGAAGGTTATCAGGACAGTGATGGATTTATACTTTGGCCACTTTATAGGTACAGTTCGGTAACACTTGAAGATTATAGAAGAGACAGTAAATCCGTTTTATTGATTCTTTACAAGGATATTAAAGATGAGCCAATAATTGAGGGTGGTACGGGTGGTAGGAGAATCGATCTCTGGCCCCTTTTCAGCTATAGAAGAGATAAAGACGGAAATCGATCACTCCAGATTATTTCACTATTGGAACCCTTGGTTTTTGGTGTCGACGGGCTGGAAAGAAATTATTCACGTCTCTGGCGCTTTTTTGAATGGAGAAAATATAGTGATGGGAGGACTGTCACTTCTTTTCTGTGGAATACGTTCAGAACAGAATACAACAAGGAAAGTACTAACGTAATTTTACAGCCAATCATCCCGATATTCTCTTATACTCGTGCAGTAGAAGGATCTAAAACACATTTTTTTGGCGGTCTTTTTGGCTATCAAAATATGGGTCTGAAAAGGAAATTAAAGTTTCTATTCGTTCCAATCACTATTAGTTCAGGGGAGAAAGAGGAAAATAAATCGGAGGAAATAAGTGAACAGTATAACTACCTTTTTTCAAACCACAGGTGAAATTCTCACACTTTTTATAGAAAGCCTCTTTTGGTGCAAAGCTGCTATAGGTAATCGTGAAAAGGTATTCGCTCAAATTCGCGAGATAGGAAATCATACCCTTCCCGTAGCAGCGCTAATTGCCCTTTTTATTGGGGCTGTTCTCGCTTTACAAACAGGACCAACCCTGGCGCAGTTTGGTGTTCAAGAAAACATCGGCGGTTTGGTTGGTCTGTCACTGGTGAAGGAATTGGGGCCAGTAATGGCTTCAATTCTCGTAGCGGGTAGAGTCGGATCCGCTATGACTGCAGAGATAGGTTCTATGAGTGTTTACGAAGAAATTGACGCCCTCAAAACCATGGACATTAACCCCGTGCGTTTTCTAGTGATGCCGAGATTTCTTGCGAGTATGATCGCTCTTCCCATATTAGTGATATATATGGATCTTATAGGCTGGTTTGGTGGAGCCATAGTTGCGGCAGTAAATCCAGAGATAAACATTTCTTTCAAGATCTATTATAGAAATCTTTCTGAACTAATAGAACCGTTAGATATATTTAATGGCTTAATTAAGGCAATGATATTTGGAGTAATTATATCTATTGTATGTTGTTATGTTGGACTTAAGACAAAGGGTGGGCCCAGGGAAATCGGGACTTCGGTTACCAAAGCAGTAGTGTTATCGTTTATATCAATCTTGGTTTCTGATTATTTTATTTCGAGGCTTTTAATCGCAGTTGGATTAGATTAACATTAAAAGACAATGGTAATAAAACAACAGCTTCCTGATGCTGAAGAATTGAACGAGAATGAAAATTTTCTACATCAATATTTAGGAAGCATAGCTGTAGGTGTGAAAATAGCAAAGTTAGAAAAATCGTTTGCGGATAACCATGTTTTAAAGGGGATAGACCTCGATATAAAACCAGGAGAAACTATTGTTATCCTGGGTAAGAGTGGGGCGGGGAAAACTATATTGCTCAGGCATATTATCGGACTGGAGAAACCCGACTCTGGAAACATCTACATCAATGGCGAGGATATTAATAGCCCAGATTTCAGTAAAAAACACAGGATAGCGATGGTTTTTCAGTCTTCTGCACTTTTTAATTCACTTTCGGTAAAAGAGAATGTTGCCCTTTATCTTAGGGAACATAAGATATTCAGGGATGAGGACAAGATAGATAAAATCGTTTCTGATTCTCTATCAATTGTTGGTTTAGACGGTAAGGAAACCAGTATGCCTAATGAGTTAAGTGGGGGTATGAAAAGAAGGGTTGCTATAGCTCGAGCTTTAGTGATGAATCCTGAACTTATTCTATATGATGAACCTACGACTGGGCTTGACCCGATGATGACCAGAACCATTGGTGATGTTATTTTGAATCTTAGAGAGCACGTGGAGGTTACTCAGATAGTTGTCACACATAATATTGATTTAGCTTTTCATATCGCGGATAGAATCGCTCTCATAAGTGAAGGGCAGATAATAGCGGTGGGGTCACCTGAGGATATAGAAAAGAGTACAAATCCGATAGTTCAAACATTTACAAGAGAGCAGTTTGAAAGACCACAGGGAGGTAATAAGTCATGAGTACAGAGTTTAAGGTGGGCGTCTTTTTCGTAGTAGGTTTGCTGATTCTTCTAGCAGTATTTGAATTCATTGGAGGGATACCGTTTCTGGGCGGTGAGTACACACTCAAAACATATTTTCAATCGGTAGACGAGCTCAGGGAAGATAATCCTGTTAAGCTTAACGGGGTTGACATCGGTACTGTCTCAAAGATCAAAATAGCAGATAACAGGATAGAGGTTATTATGAGTGTTAAAAAAGGGGTTGTTATTAAAGAAGATTCTGTAGCGACAATAAGACTCACAGGTCTTCTTGGAACTAGCTATGTTAACGTTTCATTCGGGTCTCCCGAAAGCCCTGTGGCCGTCCCTGGATCAGTTATAGCGAGTCAGGAACCGGCAGATATCAATGAGATCCTCGTAAAGGTGGAGTCCGCTGTTAGCTCTTTGGATTCGGCATTTGCAGCGTTTGATGTATTAGGTGAAAACAAGGAACAGATTACCAAGATCATAAATAATGTTGATTCAGTCCTCGCAGATCTGTCAGAGGGGAAAGGAACACTTGGGAAGCTCTTGAAAGATGATTCCCTTTATGAAGAAGCGAAAGGGGCTTTAGCTAATATCAATGACATTTCATCATCCGTAAAGGAAGGAAAGGGGACTTTGGGAAAACTTGTGACTGACCCATCTCTCTTTGATGAAACCAAGTCAGCAATGTCAAACCTCGCCAAGCTCAGTGATAGCTTGAGCACTTCAAAGGGTACGTTAGGGAAATTGCTCAATGACGACTCGCTCTATAATCAGGCTAATGAAGCTGCTACGAATCTTAACTCAGTTTTGAAAAAGATTAATAGTGGACAGGGGACGTTGGGTAAGCTTGTAAACGACGAATCCCTGTACTTTGATGCGCAGAATACACTTAAAAAGGTTGATAAGGGAGTAGACACTGCCGTAGATTTGGCTCCGCTGAGTATAATAGGAACTTCTATAGGTGTCATCACACTCTTTTAAATGAAGTTTGAAGCCGTCCAATTAACAGCGTTAGACTTTCACGATAAGACGTTCTGGATTGGTTCTTCAGAAGATCACACAAATATCCAACATTCAATTAAGGAACTTCGGGTAATAAATCCGCCGTCATTAAGAAGGAATGGGGACAAATATCAAATTATATGCGGATGGAAAAGGATTAACGTTTGTAAGCGGCTTGGATATGATGAAATTCCATCCGGTGTATATGAGATGGATGAATTGTCCTGTGAGGATTGTCTAAAATTTGTGTTTTATGACAATCAACAAAGATTCACTGATATCGATAAAGCCGAATTAATTTTCAAATTTAAATACTTGTGCGGTTTGAATGATGATTACATAATTCGGAAAGTCCTTCCAATGATCGGAATCGGAGCTACAAGGAAAAATCTAGAAGGATACATGTCTTTGACTGGGCTAGAGAGTGAAATTAGGGAAGCTTACTATGCGCAAAAGGTCTCTTTAGAGCAGGTAGTCTTGCTGACTGAAGTGGAGGGGAATCAAAGACTAGAAATTTTTGGGAGTATTTTCGATAGGTTTAAACTTAACAACAATGAGACGAGAGAAATAATTCGAGAGCTACTGGCGGTGGCTTCAAGGGACAAAACGTCCGTAGGTGACGTAATTGACCACATCTTATCTGAAATAGGCGGATCCGGAGGAAAGAACGAGTTTAGGCATGTACTTAGATCATTGAGATACCCTACCTTGAGTAAGGTTGAAGAAAACTATAAGACATGTTTATCGGGATTTAATCTTCCTAAGGATATCGGAATATTTCATTCACCATTTTATGAGGGTAATGATCTAGAAATTCGATTGAGGTTTAAAAGTTCAGATAGGCTTTCCGAAATATTATCTTATCTATCATCTGTAGCGACTGATGGAAGCGTTGAGAAACTATTAAATATCGTTAGAGAGGGCGAACAATAGATATGAAAATATCGTGAAACTGATATCTTATGTGCTAATTAAGCTTTCTTATCTGGATATTCTACTCCTATTCAATCAGGTGTAACTACATGCGACTGGTTGTTCAGAGGGTTAAACAGGCTCGAGTAGAAGTCGGCGGGGAACTAGTGGGAAAGATCAGGGAGGGATTACTTCTGCTATTGGGGGTTAAGAGTAGTGATTCAATTGAGGACGTCGAATACCTGGTCGAGAAGGTTTTGGGTTTAAGGATTTTTGAAGATCATGCGGGAAAAATGAACCTGTCAATTATGGATAAAGGGGGTGAGATTTTGGTGGTCTCCCAATTTACGTTGTATGGTGACTGCAGGAAGGGGAGGAGACCATCTTTTGATGAAGCCGCTCCTATGGGACTGGCAATGAATCTCTATGATCTTTTTGTAGAAAAAATAAAAGAAAAGGGGTTGAGGGTCGAAACAGGTAGATTCGGGGCGGTTATGGATGTAAATCTGATAAATTCAGGGCCCGTCACGTTGTTATTGGATAGTAACAAGGTTTTTTGATTCGACTAATATCTAAGAATATACATTAGTTTATATTTGTAACTCGCTGTTAATATTGCTATACTAGCAAATGGAGTGGCTGATCCTTGTATGGGCTGTTATGTAATGAATCAGGAATGAAACATTACCATTTTTAATGAAAAGGCCGTTTAGTACGTTCCGGGAACACATCTGCATTTTAACTCTGGCTTTTAAAAACCGGTCTTTCATAGATAGTATTTTTCTCGATAGGTGTGATATTCAAGTCGCCGAAAAATCGATAAATTGAATTCAAGAATCCAATCATTATATTAGTGTTATGCAAAAAATTGTTTGTAAGAATCCCAAAGCGCATAGAGATTTCTTTCTTGAGGAAAGCTATGAAACCGGAATAGAACTAAAGGGTTCAGAGGTCAAATCTCTACGCGATGGAAAGGCGAGTATTAAGGAGAGCTTTGCAATCGTAAGGGGCGAAGAATTGTTTTTAATCAACAGTTATATAGCTCCCTACGAAAGTGCAAACAGATTTAATCACGAACCGGAGAGGGATAGGAAATTGCTACTTCATAGAGGCGAGATCAATCGTCTCATCGGAAAAACACAGATAAGAGGTTATACATTGATACCGGTTAAGATGTATTTTACTAATGGTCTTGCTAAGGTAGAATTAGCCCTTGCAAAAGGGAAAAAATCGTTTGACAGACGTGAGGATATAAAACGCCGCGACGCAGAAAGAGAAGTTGAAAAAGCTTTAAAGAGACGCTACTGAAGTTGTTTATTCTTCAAGTAATTAGGTAGAATATTAATTAGCATAAATGGAAATATTTTGATGCAGGATGCTCGATACAAGATGTAAGATTAGTTAAGGTTTCTTGTCCTGTATCATGGATCATTGAAATGGGGGCGAAATGGCTTCGACGGGGAATGGGATAGCTTGAGCTGCATGTCGAGCTTCTGTTAACTCGTAAAACTGGCAGAGCACGTAAAAGTGCCGAACCAATTAATGCACTCGCAGCCTAAATAGAGCTGTGACGTCTCTAAAAACCTCACCCGTTGGGTTTTTATGAGGCGCCGAATAGACGGGTTAGTTGGTTGTTGGTGCTTGAGACATAAACTGACGAAACAAATTCTCAAGCTGGAAGTGAAAATCCTGCCCATCGGAGATTTCACTTTGAGAATATAAGGCTGGGCTAAACATGTAGAAGCTGGGTGAAGCTCTTTCTCGGACCTGGGTTCGATTCCCAGCGCCTCCACCAGCACTAATCTCGTACTTTTATCTATTTATTAGAAGTTCCCAGGGGCATGATTATTATATTAATTAATCTCTTGTAGAGACGCGAAATCGTGCGTCTGTGCCTTGATTACGAATACTACAAACACACAGATATTATGATGTGTGCCAGACTAATATGTTATGATTTAGAACAAGTTATATCGTGTAAAAGGGAATATAGAATCATGCGGCCAGATAAAAGAAAGTGGAATGAAATAAGGCCCTTAAGAATAACTAGAGGAAATATGAAGTACGCAGAAGGTGAGGTATTTATCGAAATGGGAGATACAAAGGTGTTGTGTTCGGCATCTGTAGAGGAAGGGGTTCCAAATTTTCTCAAAGGAACGGGTACCGGGTGGATAACTACCGAATACTCGATGTTGCCTAGAGCCACAAAAACGAGGACAATCCGGGATTCTGTTAGGGGCAGGGTGGGTGGTAGATCACAGGAGATTCAGAGGATAATAGGAAGGTCGATCAGAGCGGTCGTAGATCTTAATAAGCTCGGAGAAAGATCGATTATACTCGATTGCGACGTGGTTCAGGCTGACGGCGGAACACGAACTGCTTCGATAAACGGTGCCTTTGTTGCTCTCACATATGCAATTTTTCATTTATTAAAACAGGGTCTCATAAGTGAAAACCCAATTAATGATTTTATGGCTGCCGTAAGTGTGGGTTTGCTGAATAGTAAACCTATACTAGATCTTTGCTATGAGGAAGATTCAATTGCTGAGGTAGATATGAATATCGTAATGACTGGCTCGGGGGAAATAGTCGAGATTCAGGGTACAGCAGAAAAAGGCCCATTTAGCAAAGAGCAGTTGGATATAATGTTGAATCTTGCAGGAAAGGGTATTAAAAGGATCATTACAAGACAGAAAGAGGTTATTTCTCAGTAGAGAGAGAAATCTTTCGGATAAATTTGCAATCATGCTGGATGAGGTCATACTTGCATCTAGAAACGCAGGAAAGATCAAAGAATTCAAAATACTACTAAGAGGCCTCGTGAAGAAAATGTCCTCATTGTGTGAGTTGGATTCTGTATCCGATATAATCGAAAATGGGAACACATACTCGGAGAATGCCCTTAAGAAAGCGCGTCATATAAGTATACTCACGAATAAAATATGTCTGGCCGATGATTCCGGACTTGAAGTCGACGCCCTTGAGGGTAAGCCGGGGATTTTTTCGTCAAGATTTGCAGGAGACAGATCAAGCGATGAAGAAAACATTGGGAAACTGCTCTCGGAACTGGTCAATAAACCCAATAGAAAGGCCTGGTTCGTATGTAGCCTTGCTCTGGTGTTCCCAGATGGAAGACAGGCGATAGCTGAAGGCAAGTGCGAAGGAATGATTCTTCATAAGCCTAGAGGCACTGGCGGGTTTGGCTACGATCCTGTCTTCTTCTTATCAGATTTAAATAAAACCATGGCTGAACTCACCTTAGATGAAAAAAATCAGATAAGCCACAGGGCTCAGGCTGTAAGAGAACTCAAGAAGCTTTTATGTACATAGTCTCTAATCTCCAATCCTGTTTTGAATATATCGTGATTTGATTCAGGTCAAATATACCGATTTGCAAGATTTTTTAGTATTGAATATATTAATGTTAGTTACTCTATACGGTGGCGGTTTACTTCACTATTTGCATAAGGCCTTATGAAAAAGACCAAATTTATTTTTGTGACTGGCGGTGTGATGTCCTCCCTTGGGAAAGGTCTCGCAGCAGCGTCGATTGGTGCTCTTCTTGAAAGTCGTGGATTGAGGGTAACACTTCAAAAACTTGATCCTTATCTGAACATCGATCCGGGTACCATGAATCCGTTACAACATGGCGAAGTTTATGTTACCGATGACGGTGCAGAAACAGATTTAGACCTTGGACACTATCAGCGTTTTACTCATGCAAATCTCACAAGGAAGAACAATTTTACTTCTGGGCAGATATATTATTCTGTAATCACCAAGGAAAGGGAAGGGAAATATCTAGGTGCTACCGTTCAGGTAATTCCACATATAACAGATGAAATAAAATCTAGTATACTGGATATAGCAATAGATGTCGATGTTGTAATTGTAGAAATTGGAGGAACAGTAGGAGACATAGAAAGTCTCCCGTTTCTTGAAGCCGTCAGGCAGTTAAGGGCTGACCTGGGACGGGAGAATACACTCTTTGTTCATCTTACGTATGTGCCTTTTGTCGCTCCAGCGGGAGAACTGAAGACCAAGCCAACGCAGCATAGTGTAAAGGACTTGCTTCAGATTGGAATTCAGCCGGATGTCCTTCTCTGCAGAACCGATAGATTTCTTCCAAACGTTATAAAAGAAAAGATAGCCCTCTTTTGCAATGTAAAGATTCAAGCTGTCATAACTGCAAAAGATGTTGATACGATTTACGAGGTCCCCTTAATTTTTCACAGGGAAGGACTTGATGAAATAATAGTTGAGTCGTTGAATATGTGGACCAGAAAGCCAGATATTAAAAGATGGAAGGAGATAGTTGAAAAACTCAAAAACCCGAAGTCCGATGTTACGATCGGGGTTGTAGGTAAATATGTAAGTCATAATGATTCTTATAAGAGTCTGCATGAGGCATTATCGCACAGTGGTATAGCAAATGATTCACGAGTGAATATTAAATATGTGGACTCTGAGGAAATAGAATCAAATGGAACCGAATCGTTGCTTCGTGACGTGCATGGAATTTTGGTTCCTGGGGGATTCGGTATGAGGGGCTTCGAAGGTAAAATTCAGGCAGTGACGTTTGCCAGAGAACGCAGGGTGCCCTTTTTCGGAATTTGTCTAGGTATGCAGATGGCGATAGTTGAATATGCAAGAAATATATGTGGGCTGGCTGGTGCCCATACGATAGAATTTGCTCCTGATACACCATTCCCGGTGGTCGACCTCATGGAACAACAAAAGTCTATAAGAGATAAAGGTGGTACCATGAGGCTTGGTGCTTACCTTTGCTCGTTAAAATCAGGGACACTGGCACACAGCGCTTACCAGACGGATGAGATATCTGAACGTCATAGACACAGGTACGAAGTTAATAATGAATACCGGGAAATTTTTGAGAAAAATGGTATGGTTCTTAGTGGTCTTTCCCCGGATGGAAAATTAGTGGAAATAATAGAGTTACACAACCACCCTTGGTTTGTGGGATGTCAGTTTCACCCAGAATTCAAGTCTACACCAATAAATCCAAGCCCCCTCTTTAGAGATTTTGTAAGGGTTGCATTAGAGTATAAATCCTCACTTTCTTTTTAAGATTTGAAGTGCAACATGTTCTATGCACAAGAATCTTCTTAGTTCAATAAGCAAGAAATGATTGTTATGAGATTGGAAGATGATTAGAAAGATGCCTGTTGTTAATGAAGTGATTATATTCAGAAAAAGAAAGGATCTCTCATTGGGGTTGGCAAGGAAAAACGTTGCCGAGAAGCTATCAGTACTTACAGAAGACGGAAATGAGTTGGATCTTGATATGAAAAGGGTAGTACTATCAACCGGGATTAAGTGTGAGAATGAATCGAGTCTTTCAGAAAAAAAACTCAGACTTAGGGCAATCAGGAAACAGCTCGATGATCACAAAGCAACAGTAGATTTAAGAACACTCTGGGAATTTGTTTATGAATCATCAAATCCTTTAACCTTGGAGGAAATCATCCATATTTATTTCGGTGAAAGTAACAGTGGTAACATTGGTGACGATGAGGTACTTCTGCTTTTTTGGGCACTCGAAAAAGATGACATTTATTTCAGTAATAATGACAGCGGCGGTTATACGCCCAGAACAGCTGGGGAAGTAGAAGATACGGTTCAGCGTAAGGAGACCGAGAAGAAGAAGCTTGTTGAACGTGAAGTCGCCGTAAAATGGGCAAGGAGTATCATAAAAGGCTTAGATGGTGAAAGGGCGGAACCGAAATATATTGAAAGATACCTTGAGCTGATCAAGGGATATGTAGTGTATCTTGACAGATACGAAAAATCTGCCGACGCCAAATCATTTCTTTCCGAGATAGGTATAAGAAGTATAGAAGACGCAGTCGAATTTCTAATAAAAGCCGGAAAGTGGAATGAAGATGAAGATCCTTTGATTGAGAGACTGGGTCTCAAGTCCGGTTTTTCAGAACGGATAGCTGATGAAGTTTCAGCGATAATAAATCATAATACCGGTTTTGAAGGAAGAGAGGATCTAACTAGTCTTGAAACATTCACTATTGATGATGAGGGTACGCTTGATATAGACGACGCTATTTCAATACAGAGAGTCTCTGAAGGATTTATTGTTGGAGTTCACATTTCTGACGTTGCTAGTTATGTGCCCAGGTGGAGTCGTTTAGATGAAGAGGCAAAGGGTAGAGGTGAAACAATTTATCTTCCTGAAGGAGATATACACATGTTCCCGCTTGAATTGGTGAGAACTAAATTCAGCCTTACAGAGGGATCCCCGAAAAAAGCAATTTCACTCCTAGTCTTATTTGACGAAAATTTAAAAATTAAGCATTACAGGTTTACCAAATCGAAAATCCGTGTAAAACGGAATCTCAGTTACAAAAACGCGGAAGAAACCTTATCCGGATATGAGCATGGTTCCAAACTAATCGATATAGCCTTTAAACTCAGAAAAAGAAGAGTGGAATCGGGTGCCTTTATACTGGAGCTTCCCGATCTGAAAATTAAGTTATATGAGAATGGTAATATAGAAATCAGAAAGAATTATATGAATACGACAGCCCATAGAGTTGTAACCGAGTTTATGATTCTTATGAATTGGTTTGCGGCGAGGTTCTTCAAGATAAATGACATCCCTGCGATCTTTCGCTCGCAACCAGATCCTATATCTCAAGAAGCTAGGGAACTTGACGAAGAAGATCCATTGTTTCCTTTGAAGGCGGTGAGATTTCTCAGGTCCTCAAGAATTGGAAACTCACCGGAGCCGCACATGTTACTGGGGTTAGACGTCTATGTGCAGGTAACCTCTCCCATCAGGAGATATCTCGATTTGGTTTTGCAAAGGCAATTATCGAGCTATCTCGACGGGAATGGGTTGTATTACACAATAGAAGAGCTCGAGAGCGTATTCCATTTCATCGAGTTTGGGCTTCGTGAAAAAAAGATGGTTGAAAAATCAAGAGAAAGGTACTGGGTATTTAAACACATAAGAAGCCTTCAGGGAGAAAATATAAAGGGGATAATTAGCTCTGTGACTGGCTCCGGTGCTTCTGTTTATCTTCCGGATTACCTTATGGAAGTACCGATCTCTCTTAGTTCGGAGTTCGTTTTAAACGAAGGAGAGCCGTTGAAGCTAACGGTAGTTAAGGCCGATCCGATAAGGAAGCAAGTTTTTTTGCTCCCGAAGATAGTATGATTAACGGAAAGCAATTATGATAGTTTTTCTGAATTATTTACTGTTGTTTCGATAAGTGTGTTGCTTAAACTTGCATCAATTAGTATGGTAATCAATGGGAAATTGGTGATTATCAAATTCAACTTGATGATTCCCTATAGCTTGCTACAGGGATATTTATTTTAAATCTTTAACTTATTAGTGAATTCCTCAAGATGTTAATAATCAGTAATTAATCCCTCCAGTATTTCTCCTCTTTGAACCTGAATCCTATCTCCCTTGCCTGTGCCTTAACATCCTCTATCATTCCGGGGTGCCCGCAGGCGTATATTACCGTATTCTCATGATCGAGAGAAAATTTATCTATGTATTTATAAAAAATGGTATTAACCCTGCCTGTCTCACCCTGCCAACGATTATTTTCGGGATCATGGGGTCTGCTAAGTGTAGGTATATAAAAGATATTATCGTGTATCCTTGATAGGTTCTCCAGTTCACTCCTGTATGCAAGTTCTTTTTCGAAACTTGCTCCATGAATTATATAAAATCTATGTGAATTCAAGCCATGGTGTAATGAATCTCTTATCATACTTAGTATGGGAGCTACTCCAGTAACTGTTGCTAGCATGAAATGGTTGTCATAATTGTTTTCAAGGGTAAATATTCCCTTTGCCCTTGGTCGGATGTTAATCATGTCCCCAGAGTTGACGTTCCATAAATTTGGGGTCAGAGTGCCGTCTGGTACTAACTCAACAAATAACTCTAGGTATTCTTCATATGGTGCTGAAACTATAGAATATGGTCTTTCGGTTCCGTTAACACCAACCGTACAATATTGGCCTGGTCTATAAACAAACGAAGAATTCGGTTTAATCTTAATCACCATGAGAACATCTGTAATGATCGTTTTCTCAATTACTATTGCTGTTAATTTATTGATGAACATACTATACTCCCTGCTGATATATAATTGATCACCGTTCTTGTACGAGTTAAATTTATTTAGTGAATCTTACAACGGTGTATTAATCAATAGATAAAAGAGGTTTGTTAATTATAACACCTATTAAAATATGTCAATGCTTTTTACAACTTTCTCTTGAGTATCAGATTTTTGTTATCTCCATCTTTTAGCACTTTAGTTAATTATTATTGTGTGCACTCCCAGTGGTTTTGGATGTGATACATTAAATAAATCTTTTCGGTATAATATTTTTGTAGAATCGCAGATTACTTGTCATCGGGTCTTATTTTGGGTCACAGTCTTATGAAAGAAAACATAGCAATCGAGAGGGCAGATTACCATCTTAAAATTGTTCATGAAATCAGCGATCTCGTAAATCAAGCGGTTGGACTGAACACCATACTAAATGGTGTCGTCAATAAGATTAGCGATTCGCTTCACTTCGATGTTGTCTCGGTTTACATTTGGGATGATAACAACAGAGAACTATTATTACGATCTACCAGAGGTTTGAATATAGATCCTGGGAATCCCGTAAGTTTAAAGCCCGAAGAGGGCCTTACAGGACTGGTCTACGAAACACGAAGAACATTGATTGCCATGCCGGCCTCTGGACACCCTCGTTATAAATATTTTGAAGAAATTGGCGAGGAAGAATTTGAAAGTTTCATAGGTGTTCCGATCATTCTTCAAAACAAGTGTTTGGGTGTTTTAGTGGGTCAGACAAAAGAGAAGAGGCTAATAAATCCAGCGGAAGAGACACTATTTCAGATCATCGCTTCAAGGCTTGCGGGACTCCTAGAAGTTGCCGATAGACTCGAAAGGATTAAACCACCTTCCATGATTAAACATGAAACGATCACTTATCAGGGGAAGGGTGTTTCCGGTGGATTCGCTTATGGGAAAGCGTACATTTTTAGAGGCCTTTTTCAACATTTACAAACCGATAAGCTACCCTCTTCTTCCGTACGAGAAGAAAGATCACGTCTGCTAAAAGCGTTTTTAAATGTAGAGAATGATTTGAAGACCCTCATAAACGATCTTAAAGCAAAAAGCATATTATCTGATAGTGAGATAGATATATTCAAGGCTCAGTTATTGATACTGAAGGATTCTAAATTTAGAAACACTATCTTAGAAAAGCTCGAGGGGAAACAGATCACAGCCGAGCAAGCTGTTGTAGAAGGAATAGAATCGATAGCAGAGCACTTTGAAAAGCTTGACGATAGATACCTAAAGGAACGAGCTCAAGACTTTCGTGACATCGGAGAAAAGATTCTACATGATCTTATGAAGTCAAAGGGAGAAGAACATTTATCACATGGAATCAGTGATGGTTCTATAATCGTTGCACATGATCTCGGTCCCTCATTCCTGGCAATGCTAGGTAAAGATAAGGTTTCGGCAATAATCACTGAAAAGGGAGGGGAGACTTCCCATGCTGTTATTATTGCAAAGTCTTTTGGGATTCCCGCCGTCGTGGGGATTGACAATATCTGTAACCTGCTAAAACCGGGCGACAGGCTCATTGTGGACGGAAAAACGGGATTTATCTTCTCAAACCCTGACGATAGTCTCATAACTGAATATGAGAACAATTATCGAAAGCTCATCAGCTTAAAACAATTAATTGAAAGGGAGGGGGCAAGCAGTGATAGTGATCATTTCCCCATAAAACTTTCTGCGAATATAGCGTTTCCGATTGATGTAGAAATAGCCAAGCAGCACAAAATGCGAGATGTTGGTCTTTATAGAACAGAATTTACATTTGCCCAGTTTAAAAAATGGCCAATGGTGGAGGAGCAGATAGGTATCTATGAAAATATAGCAAAACATTTTGAGGGTTACATAACGATCAGAACACTTGATATCGGTGCTGATAAGACCGTATCATATTTTGATTTTCCAAAAGAAGAAAACCCGCTGCTTGGTCTTAGAGCGATAAGATTCTCAATGGAATACCTTGAACATTTTCGCGAACAGATCAGAGCGATTTTATTAACTGCAAAAAAAGGTCACGTCATCAAAATTCTTCTTCCCATGATATCTAACATATGGGAGGTCGAAACAGCAAGGAGTCTGATTGAAGAGATAGGCAGTGAAGTTGGAATAATTAGTTCGGAATTACCTAAGCTGGGGGTGATGATGGAAGTACCCGGCATGCTTTATCAATTTAATGATTACAAAGACTTGATTGATTTTGTGTCTGTTGGCACTAACGATTTAATCCAATACCTTTTGGCCGTAGACAGAAACTCGAATGTAGTTGGCCACTTGTATTCTGAATTTCATCCTTCAGTTCTGAGGATGCTCGACGATATTTTTCAGAACTTGGCGTCCATGGGAAAGGAGACCTCAATCTGCGGAGAGATGGCAGGAACGCCTACCGGTGCACTGGCATTGGTTTCGCTCGGTTATAGTAATCTCAGCGTTTCTCCTTCTCGTGCACCGGTCATAAGATTTTTATCTAAAGGAATAAATAAAGGTCTTTTAGTGGATGTGCGATCTAAGATACTAGGCGAGAGGAAATTAAGTGAGATTAAGGGTTACTTGAGTGATATAGTTGAATCGATCGATCCAGCCTTGTTGGAGTTTTAGTATTCTTTAATTAAAATTTCATTTTATACAGTATGTATCTTTAAAATTTGAAACGATTTAGTTATATTTACGACCAGTAAATTTTCAAACTCTCATCACTTCTTAAAATAAAATCATGATCAAGAAAGTACATGTAATATTGTTTTTTGTAACCCTTGTTACGACTTTCATTTCCGGATTTTTTCAGGGTGGAAGTATATCTAGCGGGATATCGTTTTCTGCAGCCCTTATTTTCATTCTTGGTACACATGAGATGGGGCACTTTTTGTATGGAAGGAAATATGGAGTCAATATCACCCCGCCTTATTTTATCCCTGCTCCGCCCTTTATATCTCCCATCGGTACATTTGGTGCTTTCATAAAGATCAAATCTCCTATATCTACAAAAAGAGCATTGTTTGATATAGGAATAGCCGGACCGCTGGCTGGAATAATCGCGGCTATTCCCATTATTATTGTCGGCATAAAGCTATCAACAGTGGTTGAGACAACCAGCAAATCGTTAGACCATGGACTTACGCTTGGTTCTCCTCTGATATTTTCTTTAATTTCAGACAGTATAATCGGTAAAATTCCGGAGGGTTATGATCTTCTTCTTCATCCGGTGGCCTTTGCGGGTTGGATCGGTCTATTTGTAACTGCGCTTAATTTAATACCTGCCGGACAGCTTGACGGTGGACATATTATGTACTCTATTTTCTCGAAAAAGTGGCACCAGAGAACCTCGATCATTATTATCCTAGTCCTTCTTTTGTTCGGTATAGGCACAAAGCCGATAATTCAATATTTTCAGTCTGATTTAAATGCTACAACTCTGTATAACTACAAAGATATATTTGACTTCGAGGGATGGGCGGGATGGTTAATGTGGGCGGTTCTTTTGACGTTCATGGGCACAAAGCATCCTCCGACAATGTATGACGACATTCAGCTTGATGGAAAGAGAAAGTTTTTCAGCCTGATTGCTTTGTTTATATTCATTGGCTGTTTTACTCCTATGCCTATAAGGATTTAGTGGCTAGTTGCTTGATGAATTGAATGACTTAAAGTTTTTTTGAAAGGATTGAAAATTCAATAATTTTAGGTATTTTCTTTACTTCATTAGTCAGCTGGCATTCGTATCAATTTTCATGACGACATGGGTGTTGAGTCAGTGGATATGTGATTTCAGTTAATAAATCGCACGTCAGAAGGAGGAAGACAAGTGTCTAAAGAAACTCTAACTATCACCGATAATAGGACGGGTCAAACTTACGAGATTCCCATAGAACAGGATACTATTAGGGCAATCGATCTTCGCCAAATTAAGGTTTCAGAGGGGGACTTTGGCATGATGAGTTACGATCCGGCTTTTAGTAATACCGCCTCTTGTAAGAGCACGATAACTTTCATAGATGGAGATAGAGGAATTCTATCATATCGTGGGTATCCGATTGAGCAACTGGCGGAAAAAAGCAATTATTTGGAGGTCGCATATTTGCTTCTTCACGGGGAGCTTCCTTCGACGTCAGAATACGAAGAGTGGGTCTATAACATAACACATCACACGTTCATACATGAAAATATAAAGAAATTCATGGATGGTTTCCGCTACGACGCGCATCCTATGGGCATGCTCTTGGGAACGGTTGGCGGACTTTCAACCTTTTATCCTGAGGCAAAAGAAATATTCGATCCTAAATTGAGGGAGATCCAGCTTCACAGATTAATTGCAAAGATGCCGACGATTGCTGCATTCTGCTATCGACACACAGTAGGCCAACCATACGTGTATCCAGACAACGACCTCAGTTATACGGGCAATTTCTTGAATATGATGTTTAAGATGACTGAAACAAAATATAAGCCGAATCCCGTAATAGAAAGAGCCATAGATATATTGTTTATTCTTCATGCAGATCATGAACAAAACTGTAGTACAAGTGCCATGCGAGGTGTAGGGAGCTCGCTTCCAGATCCTTATTCCTCTACTGCGGCTGCGATCGCTGCACTCTATGGGCCACTACATGGTGGTGCGAATGAGGAAGTTCTCAATATGCTGCAAGAGATAGGATCTAAAGATAAAATTCCACAATACATAAAAAGGGCTAAGGAAGGTGAGTTCAGATTAATGGGGTTTGGACATCGGATTTACAAGTCTTATGATCCGAGAGCAAGAATAATCAAACAGATAGCCCATGAGGTCTTTGAAGTTACTGGTAAGAATCCATTGCTTGACATCGCATTGGAGTTGGAAAGAATAGCCCTTGAAGACGAATACTTTGTGAAACGAAAGCTCTATCCTAATGTGGATTTCTATTCTGGATTGATATATCAGAGCATGGGACTTCCAACAAGCATGTTTACAGTTCTATTCGCAATAGCACGTACATCCGGTTGGTTGGCTCAATGGAAGGAGATGCTCCAGGATGAAGATAGAAAGATTGCAAGACCTCGGCAGATATATCTCGGCCGCGCCAGAAGGGATTACATCCCAATAGAGGAAAGGACCTGACGGAGGGTGTGGTCGACTATATTGCCTGAACTGGCGAAAGAAGAGACAGCTTTTTTTGAGAACAGAACGACCCCTTGAGGAAAGAAACCAAGTAACACTACAAAAACCACGCAGATGCCAATGCTTAATAACAGATTAATCGGTATTGGTATGGGTGAATTCATTTTTGTGTCACCTTCATCTATGTACATCTTTCTAGCGATGTTTAGATAGTAGAAAAGCGCTATAACAGTCATGAGTGCACCCAGGAATACGAGGGTTAAGTAGCCCGCCCTGGCTGCAGCTAAGAATATGTAGAGCTTCGCCCAAAAACCTACAACGAAAGGAATTCCTCCAAGTGAAAGTAAAAATATTATCATTGCGAGAGATAAAAAGGGTGAACGACGAGAAAGGTTTTTAAAGGAGTCAATTTCGTCATTTCCATCGGATCGATTTACAACTTCAACCACGAGGAAAGCACCCATATTTGCAAATAGGTACGATACAAAATAGAAAACACTCATTTCCAGACCAAGCAATGTCCCGGTGGCTAATCCCAAGAGTATATAGCCGATATGTGCGATTCCTGAGTATGCTAGCAGCCGTTTTATATTTTTTTGAGGCAACGCGAGCATATTCCCTATTATCATGGTGAATGCAGCAATCCAGAATGCATACATGGTCCAGCTGTGGGAAAGGGGATCCAGAGCTTCGAATAAGAAACGAAATAGTATTCCAAATCCTGCGATCTTTGGTGCAACTGAAAGAAATGCGACAAAAGGGGTTGGGGAACCCTCATATGTATCAGGAACCCAGAACTGGAAGGGGAATGCGGCTATTTTAAATCCAAAACCAGAAAATAAAAGTATCAGGGCAAGTGATCCCATCGAATCCGCAATGACCATTGACGAACCCGGAGTAGACCAAGATGTGGTTCCGGCGAGTGCATAGAAAATACCAATTCCCAAAAGTAACAGCGCAGATGATACTGTTCCAAATAAAAATATCTTTATTGCTCCCTCTGCGCTCCTTGGGTTTTCTTTTGAAAAACCAGCGAGTACATATAGTGGGATACTCATTAGCTCGAATCCTACAAATAACAAAAGCAGTTCCCTTGAAGAAACGACTATCATCATGCCAACAAGGGAAAATAACAGGAGCAGAAAATATTCACCCTCCCTTCCCATTTGGGATTTTGAAACATGGTCAATTGAACCCAGGACCGCTATTATGGTTGAGATAAGAAAGATCTGTTTTAGGGATATAGCAAATGAATCGTTGATAAAGGTTTGTGATAAGATTGTCCCTTGGAGATCTAGTGAAAGGCTAAGCACGAATGCGATTAATGATAAGATGAGTGTTGAGACACCTAAAATCAATTTCCTGTCCCTTGGTAAGAATAGGTCCAAAAAAAAGATCAATAGGATTCCAAAAGTTAGAATAGATTCCAAAAGCAATGGTTTAAACATTTACGCCATCCTTATATTTTTACTTCGCAAAAATATCTAGAAACTGTATAATGCTCTTGTTTATCGGATCTAGAAGCAGTTTAGGATATATCCCGAGTAATATCAGAACCCCCGAAAGAACAGTCGGAGCAATCCACTCAAAACCAACTGCATCTTTAAGTGATCCAATTTCCCTTGCCGGTCCGAAAAATATCCACTTCGAAACCCTCAACACATACACCGCAGTGATGAAAGCACCCAGCACGGCCGGAACGAGCCACCACGAGTATATAGACTTCCAGGCTCCTAAGAATACGAGTATTTCGGCAACGAAGCCACTCAGACCAGGCAACCCC
The DNA here is from genome assembly GCA_036397855.1 of Thermodesulfobacteriota bacterium. Taxonomy (NCBI): domain Bacteria; kingdom Pseudomonadati; phylum Thermodesulfobacteriota; species Thermodesulfobacteriota bacterium. The sequence goes on from DASWID010000128.1 coordinate 77,236, forward strand.
AATGAGGTTAATGCACCAATCAAAAAGAAAGTGGCAATTCCAGGCATGGCCGTTGCAAAACCCCCCATCTTTAAGATTTCTCTACTATGAGCTTTTTCATAGATTAGCCCGACGAGAGCAAACAAAAGTCCTGTCATTATTCCATGCGAGAACATTTGAAAGATGGATCCATTGAGACCCATTTCATTCAGGGTTGCCGCACCAAGTAATACTATGCCCATGTGGGATACGGATGAGTATGCCACGACATATTTGAGGTCTCTTTGCCACATTGCTCCAAAGGCGCCGTAGACAATGTTTATCACTGCTATCGTCCCAATCAATGGAGAAAACGTTTCCGCAGCGTCAGGGAGTAAGCCCATTCCTATGCGGATTATCCCGTAAGCACCTAGTTTCATGAGCACACCTGCATGCATCATCGATACAGCTGTTGGTGCGGCCGCATGTCCATCCGGGGACCAGGTATGAATGGGCCATACCCCTGCAAGCGTTCCAAATCCGATATAGAAAAGGATCAGTACCCAATTTTGTGCTGTCTTACTGAAACCGAAATCCGCCAGTATGGTGTAGTTGAATGTTTGGAGCCCTGAGAAAATATAGAGTCCAAAAAATCCAACGAGGATAAATGCGGAGCCTAAGAGTAGATAAAGGGTAAGCTTCATCGCGCCGTATTCCTTGCTCCCTAGCCCAGTCATCTTTATTGCATTTGCAAAAATACCTTTCGGAATAACCTTGGCAGAGGTCCCCCAAATCCCTATCAACAAATACATGGGAAGTACCGCTAGTTCATAGAAGAGAAAAAATAAGAGCAGGTCAAATGATACAAATACACCAAAAACCCCGGTGGCTAGAAGGAGCAACAATATATAAAATTCTTTTCTCCTCATGGGTATGTTCCAGGAAGCGAAAAATCCGGTGATAAGAATTATAGAAGTTAAAAGGACCAGAGACAGACTGATCCCGTCTACGGCCAGATAATAAGAAAAACCAATGCTTGGCACTATCGGTAACTGCTCGATGAATTGAAAGCCGCCTGTAGATTCATTGTAGGTCCCGAAGGTATAGAGGCATGCCAAAAGGGAAATGGAACAAAAGAACAGTGTTGTCAGCCTTACACCAAGTTGAAACCTATCGGGCAGAAAGATAAGAATGATGGCCCCGATTAGCGGGGAGAGTACTATAATTGACAATATCGGAATGGATTCAGTTGTCATATTCCCCCCATCCTCTTATGATGGTCGGGCCTTGAATTTCTTTATAACTCTCTTTTTCGGTTAGGGTTCTCCCAATGTATGGTGTCAATAGCGACAAGATGAAAAACAATATGATCGCTATTATAATCCCATAAAGATAATCTTGAGTACGGCCTGTTTGTATAGTTCTTAATCTTTGTGAGGTCAATTTGGCGGAATATGCTATAAGGTTTACAAAACCATCTACAATATACCTGTCGAACCATCCGCATAAGCTCGATAGACCATCCAAAATGTTTCGATAGATCCACACGTAGGTGTCGTCTATCCAAAATTTTCTTTCCAACGCCAATGCAAACGGTGATAGTATGCTGTAGACACGGGCGGGGCTAAAATAACCCACCTGATAAAAGGACCATGCTAAAACAATTCCTGAGATTGAGACTATGAGGGGGAGATATTCCAGCAGGGTATGGTGTTCCTCGAGTCTGTAACCCAAAAAATTAAAGAATGTGGACGCTCCAAAACCGGCGAACATTGTTAGAATAGCAAGAATCCACATAGGGAGGCTCATTATCCATGGTGTTTTGCTCAAACTCTCTTGTGAGGATTCTCTATTTCCAAAGAAAACAACAAAAAAGGCACGAAACATATAAAACGCAGTAAGAAAGGCTGTTATAAGAAGGATAAAAAAGTGTATATCAAAGCCCTTTATATGCATCCACATAAGAATCTCATCTTTTGAAAAATGGCCTGCGAAGGGGAATACTCCAGACAAAGACAATGAGCCTATGAGAAATAGAATGGCTATATGTGGCATCCTTTTACTCAACTTGCCCATCTCCCATATGTTATTCGCATGGACTGCGTGGATTATGCATCCTGCAGCAAGGAAAAGCAGGGCCTTGAAAAAGGCGTGTGTAAAAAGATGAAAGAATGCTATACCCTTTCCACCTGTGCCAAGGGAAGCAAACATATAGCCAATCTGCGAAACCGTTGAATATGCTAAAATTCGTTTAATATCATTTTGAACAAGAGCAAGACTCGCACCCAGTAGGGAGGTTATTGTTCCTATCCATAGTACGGAAACGAGGACATCTGGTGTCAATTCAAACAGTGGAAAGAGACGCAGCACTAGATAAATACCGGCCACAACCATTGTCGCGGCGTGTATAAGAGCAGACACAGGGGTTGGTCCCTCCATCGCATCTGGAAGCCATACATGAAGCGGGAACTGAGCGCTTTTCCCGATGGCCCCCAAAAGAATTAGAAACATGCATACCGTAATTAATTGCTTTGAAATATCTGGGGCTTTTACAAAGAGTTCTGGGAGGAAGAAGGTGCCCGTAGCTCCCCATAGCAATACCATGCCAATAGCAAACCCAACATCCCCGAACCTGGTGACCCAGAAGGCCTTTACAGCTGCCCTTGAGGCTTCTGGCCTAGTGTACCAGAAGCCTATGAGAAGGTAGGAGCAAAGCCCGACCAGTTCCCAGAAGATATAAATTTGTAAGAGGTTTAAAGAAGCCACGAACCCGAGCATCGAGAATGTGAAAAGGGAATGGAAGGTATAGTACCTGCCCAGGCTTGGGGGAGATTCTTCACTCATGTAGCCAAGTGAATATACCTGTACGACCAGAGAAACGAGGGAAACAATAAAGAACATTATTAATACAACAGGATCGGTAAAGAAGCCGAATTCAATTTTTGAAAAGATATTTAATGGAATCCATTCGAATATAAACTCAGCCCTTGGATTAATCTTAAGCAAGACTACAGAGGATAGCGTAGAGATAAGTACTGCAATAATACTCAGACCGGAAGATACATTTCTATTCCTCCTCAAGGGAGGGATTAATGCATTAAGCGCAAAGGAAATGAATGGCGGGAGAAGAACTAAAATTAACAGGATTTGTGGCTGAGAAAGCATTTTTTATCCTTTCATCAAGTCAATTTCGTCGGCATAAACAGTTTTACTAAGGCGCTCGGCGAGCAAGAAAAGTGCTAGTCCCACAGCTATTTCTGCTGCGGTTATAGCTATTCCAAAAAGTGCTATTATTTGACCTGTTAATAACCCCATAGTCCATGCGATGCCGACAATGGCAAGGTTTGCGGCATTGAACATCAGTTCAATGCCAATGAGTATTCCAACAACATGCCTTCTACTCAGTACTCCAAAGAGACCGATAGAAAAAACAAGATATGACAGAAACAATATGTGATAGAGCGTCATGGTTATTGCTGACGCTCCTGTTTTTGTTCTCGACGCGCAATAACCAACGCCCCGATGATTGCTGCAAGTAAGAGTAGTGATAGCACTTCCAGCGGAAGAACCCAATCTTTAAAAATTAATTCTGAAAGCTTTCCTGAAGCACCGAATTCACCCAAGGGACTTGACGTTGATAAGGTACTAATCCTATGCGATTTGTATGTGAAAAAAAGAAGAATAAAAAGCAGGACAGCAGAAGCAATTGCTGCAGGAATAATATTACGATGCGTTGGTTCTGATTGGTCGTTACCCAATTTTTCAGATATAAGAAGCGCGAAGATTATCAACGTAATTATTCCACCCACGTATAGAAGTATCTGTATCCCAGCTAGGAGTTCCGCACCTAGCAAAAGGTAAAGTAAGGCTGTGAATATTAATGCCACAGCCAAAAAGATAGCACTCCTCAGAATACGCCTTGAGGACACAGACGCTACGGAAGAAAATAATAGGCCCAGAGCGAGTATAAAAAAGATTATGCTTTGCCCAGACATTTTGTCGAATCCATCCTCCTCATCTTACGTTAACTCTAATGTCGGATTATATCTTAACCTTCAAAATACGAATAATAAGATGCACGATTCATGATCCACGATCCGGATTTCTATCTCCATCCTGCATCCTGCATCATGTATCATGCATCCTGTAGAGTACCCTTTCTTACTTCACAATTTGACCTCGGCTTTCTTGGGCTCGTGTAATTTTTGCAATTTTATCCCGGTCGCCCACGCCGCTTCAAATAACTTTTCATTTTCCATAAGTCTCTTTTTATCAAGTATAAAATCTTCTCTTAGGACAACGGGGGTTGCCATTCCGCGAAGCATTACTATCGCGTCTGTAGGACAAACCTGAACGCACAATTCACATTGGATACAGGCTTGGAGGTCTAAAATAAAGCTCTTTGCCCATCCTCGACCACTATGCTTTTCTAATTCAACTATGATAATGTCCGATGGGCAAATTCTCTCACAAAGCTTACACCCAATACAATTTTCTTCTCCGGTTTCCCTATCAGTAGTTAAGGCGAATGTTCCTGCTCTCCATCTTTCGGGAATGGGCCTCTTCTCGATTGGATACTGTACGGTAACAGGCCTTTTAAAGATGTTTTTGAGAGTTATCCACAATGAGAACATTATGGCCTCAACTAATCTGATCTTGCTTACCTTCTTCGACATATCGTTTACATTCCTGCCTTTAGGCTTACCCATAGACCTGCCAAAAGAAGTATTATAAAGCTTAAAGGCGTTAGAATCTTCCAGTTAAACATCATCAGCTGGTCTATTCTAACCCTTAAAAAACTCCACCTTATCCATAAGATACCCAGAAAAACAGCCATGGTCTTAATTGTCATCCATAGCCAACCGGGAAGAATAGGGCCTAGAGGGCCCCCGAAAAAGAGTATGCTCACGAGCAGCGACACGGCCAGAAGATGAACATATTCACCCAAATAAAAGTATGCGAACTTCATGCCCGAATACTCTATGCTGAAACCTGCGACGAGTTCAGACTCTGCCTCCGACAGATCAAATGGCATGCGGTTGCTCTCCGCAAGTGCTGCGAGGAGCAAGATAAGGAAGGACATCTGTCCGATAACCGGAAAGGTAATGAACCAGTAACTTTTTTGGGCCTGTATTATATCCATAAAATCAAGCGACCCGGCGAGTATCGCAGGCACCAGTAGCGAAAACAGTAACGGTATCTCGTAGGCTACAATTTGTGCCGCTGATCTCAGAGAGGAAAGTAATGCATATTTATTATTGGAAGCCCAACCAGAGGAAAATACACCAATGACGATCAGCGAGCCGATAGCTGTAAAGTAAAGAAGTCCGAGATCCATATTTACTAGGACCCAATTTGCTGTGATTGGAAGAAAAGCGAAACCCAGAAGGCTAACGACTAGGATCCATGCGGGTGCAAAGTTAAATAGTAGCCCGTCTGCCTTTGCAGGCACGATGTCTTCTTTTGCAATCAGTTTTAAACCATCTGCAATTGGCTGAAGCCAGCCGTGGGGTCGGCCAACCAGATAAGGGCCGATGCGAGACTGAATGCGCCCGGCAAACTTTCTCTCAAGCCAGGTTAGATATGCTACAATACCTATTACAGCACCCAATAGTATTGCACTCTCCAGAAATCCCTTTATGAAAATCATCTGTCTACGTCTCCGAATACGGGATCTAGGGAGCCAAGAATAGCCACTGCGTCCGCCACGAGGTTCCCAGGTAGAATCTCCGAAATAAGCGCGAGATTCGAGAAAGATGGTGAGCGCAGTTTTAACCTGTAAGGCTTCGAAGTCCCGTCGGATACGACGAAAACCCCGAGCTCGCCACGAGGTGATTCAACGGCAGCATATGCCTCTGCCCCCTTTGGTGGCTTCAAGAGGAGGGCGCTCTTAAGGGGTTTTCTGGAATTTATTGGTCCTTCAGGAAGGCCTTCTAAGGCTTGAGAAACGATTGACAATGATTCGGAGATTTCAAGTATTCTTACGAGATACCTGTCGAAGACATCGCCCATGGTTCCAACGGGAATATTGAATTCAAATTCGTCGTATGCTGAATATGGCTTGTTCCTTCTGATATCATAAGGTATCCCCGTGGCCCTGATCACAGGACCACTGGCTCCTACTTCTTTTGCCAGCTCTTGCGTAACTATACCAATACCCCTGGTACGCTCGAGGAAGATGGGGTTGGTCTCAAGCATAGATCTATAGTCGTCTACCAGTTTCTCCAGATATTGTTTTAGGCCCATAACCTCCTTAGCAAAATCTGGATATACATCGTACCTCACCCCCCCGATTTGGTTCATGTTTGTATGAAACCTCGTGCCTGTTAGGGATTCCATCAGGTCAAGAACCTTCTCCCTATCCCTGAAGCAGTATAGAAATAGCGTCGTCCCCCCACCCATTGACCCTCCTAAATCGAGCCCGAAAGTACCTATTGCGACGAGGTGTGAGGCTATCCTCTGTAGCTCAGCCGTGATGACCCTGAGATAGCTAGCGCGCCTTGGAACCACTACGGTTGCGAGCTTTTCAACAGCGAGTACAAAGGCAAGAGAATTTGCGGTGGGGCAAAGATAGTCATCCCTTTCGTAGATAGGGGGTAGCATGTCATAATCGAGTGTCTCCGAGAGCTTTTCCACTCCACGATGCAGGTACCCTATATCCGGCACGACATTTAAAACGGTTTCTCCCCTCAGGTGTAGTTTCAACCTGAAGACACCATGGGTCGCAGGGTGTTGAGGGCCCATGTTAAGGGCCAGTTCACCGAATTCGCGCTCTATTATCCTTTCTTCAACATTTCCTTCCAAGCTTCATACTCCTTTCTTAGCGGACGGTACGGCAGCCTTGAGGTATCCATGGCATAGTCCTTTTTCAATGGGTGTCCCTCCCAATAGTCAGGGAGAAGAATTCTTCTGAGATCGGGGTGACCTGTAAAATTAACACCAAAGAGATCATATACCTCTCGTTCATGCCAGTTTGCACCCTTGTATATTGGAGTTATAGATGGTAACACAGGGTTCGAGGGATCAACTCTGACCTTAAAAATTCTATCCTCGCCAGTGTTAATGGAGTGTACTTGGTATATCACGTCAAGTTTATCCTGATAGTCCACGGCGGTTATGAACGATAAAAATTCGAAACCATCGTTTTTCAGGTTTTCTGCTTTTTGAAGTACTTCGTCAGGTGAGAC
>DASWID010000129.1 GCA_036397855.1 Thermodesulfobacteriota bacterium
CGATCAATCCACTCGATCCCATTAACAGAGCTTATTTTCTGATTAATCTCTTCTTCTATTAATCGTGCCATCCCTGAGTCTTCGTCCTGGCTTTCAATGTAAAGAAGTGCCAATCTGTCAGGTGTGTGGCGATAAAATGCAAACCAACCTCCGCCCAGACTAGTTAGAATAAGTAATATTGCAATAGTAATTGCTAAACCCGGCTTGTGTTTGCGAAGATACCACAAGGAATAGGATGTACCTGCTGGTGGGACAACGAATATCTGGGATCTTTCTGGAATATTCTTAAGCTTGATCCTGGACAAGTATGTACCACATAAAGTGATCTTATTTTTAACTTGAGAATAGACAACGTTTGTTAGTGCCATTCCACCTGGGTCTGCAAGAGTCAGAACGCGTGCGGCGATATTAACCGCATCGCCGAAGAGATCGCCGTTATCTTCAACCACCTCGCCCAGATGAATACCTATTCGGATATTAAAGCGTTCAGCTTCTTCAACCCCGGCATTATGCTTCGCCAGTTCATCAAGAACCTTTCGGGCGCAGGTCACAGCGGCCAAGGCAGTTGGAAACTCAGCCATAGAACCATCGCCTAGAAACTTTATTAACTTGCCACCAACCTGAGGGACATTTGACCTGAAAATTTCTTCGAACTTTTTGACGCATTTCAATGCCTTGGATTCATTCTTATACATGAGGGTGCTGTAACCTACAATATCGACAAACATAATGGCGGCGAGATGACGATTTGTAGAACTAGAATTCGATTCATTCATATCTTTGTTCTTAATATTCCTAAAAAACTAGTATTCCCTACCCATATCCAAAGGCTTAGGTAAAGTATAAGTTAAATTATTATTAAACCCAACCAGGCGATCTCTGTATTTCTTCAATCTTAACCAGACCCACATTACCTAAAATACGGAATCACTTTCTTAGTCAACACCTCATAACTCCAATCAGGGTCGGCGCTGAAGTTGTGGATTAGAAAATGGTTAACTCCGGCATCGATGTATTCCTCGATTCTCCTTATACAATCCCTTGCAGAGCCTGAAAGGGTAAAATCAAAAACCGCTTCCTTTGAGAATTGCTTTCCCAGATCAACAATCTTTTGCCTATCCCTTTCATCGGTTGTAATCGTCTTCATGTAGTTAAAGCCCTCGAATCTTTTAGGTAGTGTTATTCCATAGGCTTCCTCATATAGTTCCGACCATATTATAGTATGCTTTAAATTCTCAAGGGGTTTAAATGCCGACTCTTTATCATCTGCAATTGAAATAAAGATGTAGAGGCATTTATCAAAATGATCTAGTTTCTTCCCGGAACTTATCCTCCACTCCTCCACCCGTTTTCGCCTTTTGGAAAACAGGTGGGGTGGTTGGGGAAGGGTTATCCAACCGTCGCCCATCTCGGCTGCGACTCGTAAGCTTTTTGGAAGATGAGCGGCAACATATATTGGCACCTGACCATTAGTTGGTTTTGCACCAAGCGCTGCTTTTTTGAACTTAAAGAATCTTCCTTCAAAATCAAATGGTTCTCGACTCTCCCAGAGCATTCTAATGAGTTTGATTGACTCAACCATGCGTGATAGTGGCTTGTCCCACGCTATACCAAAAGGGTCCAGATTCATTGCCTCTCCGAGCCCCAGTCCCAGGATAAACCTTCCATCTGTTAAACGATCTATTGTTGCGAGACGCTGAGCAAGCACGGCGGGGTGGTATTTATGTGCATCTGAAATAGAGCCCATACTTATTTTTCTAGTGGTCAAAGCTGCGGCAGTAATTGTGGATAACACATCATAGGCGACTGGCCTCATAAAGACCATATGATCTCCAGCCCAGAAGCTGTCAAATTCTGACCCCTCTGCACGCACTATAAAATCAAGAAGCCTTTTCGGTTCTTCTCCAGCAGGTGCCACGATGCCGAACTTTATTTTATTCATACGCTCCGATCTCACTGATCTATATTATAACTATGGGAATATACTTGCAATGACGCGACTCGTGTATTTGTTCGATTTAGCTTGAGAGTTTGCGTTATCCTGTTACAGGGTTTCCACCGCCAATAGCGAACACATTCGATTTATTCGGTGCAGGCTTCCTGAAGCGATCTGACGCAAGGTGTCATTCCGAGCGCAGCGAGGAATCTCATTGTGATTGCTTGGTCCACTTCGATCCTTCGATAAACTCAGGACTCGGGGATCCTCGCAATTGTAAAAGCCAGATATTTCGAGGACAGAATTTTTAAAAGTATTTTCTTCATTTATTTTACTTTTCTTTTTAACTTCTTTGTCTTGATACTGAATAGATCCTGACCTATCGTCAGGACATGGTTCAGCACAGGTACAAAGAAGCAACCCTTCGATCCTTCGATAAACTCAGCACAGGCCCTTCGATGAAACTTAGGGGTCAGGACTTGGCTGCACCCTTGTTGTCATTCCCGCGGATTGTAAGCGGGAATCCCAGCCGCCCGGTCATTTCCTAACGCTACCCGATATAGACGTTCGAGTACAAGCTTAATAGGGAATCCAGAGCCTGTCCCCGCACGTTTGTGGCGGGGATGGATCCCCGACTACTGATTTCGGGGATGACATAACGACTAAAAAATTTGAATACAACCGCAACCCGGTCATCCTGAATTTATTTCAGGATCTAATGGAAATAAGAGATGCTGAAACAAGTTCAGCACAGGCCGCAATTTTTGGAAGGCCGTTCAAGTCCTTTTCATTCTGAAAAATATTAGTCGATATAAATCTATTCATGAATTTGCAAAAAATCTTGTCCACGAAATATATGACATCTACAGC